>NZ_JBXWSJ010000042.1:0-38749 GCF_059613365.1 Ruegeria sp. BHSA163 | reverse complement strand
AGCATCACCGCCAGGCGGATGATCTCGGGACTAGTCTTAAAGTATTTGAATGAGGCTGGTTTGGTCATGTCCGAAGGCTATGCAACCGCCCAGCCCCGCTCAAGCAAAGTTCTTCTGACAAGACCGTTCCTTTGCTTCCCAACTTCATTCGACTGGCGTTGAAAATTCCGGCACGCGCTTGATCTCTTTTAGTTGCCCTTTGGCACACCCCTTAGAGACTGCCTTCACCCCGCATTAGAAAACGATCCGGGTTCTTAGACTGAACAGGGTAATCCGGTCCTGATCGGGATTTAGAAGCGGGTCGGAAATGAATTGTACCGATGGCGTGATCTGCAGTCCGGGTGAGATTGAAAAGCGGTAGAAAGCTTCAAGCGTGAACTGATCGCCATCTATGCCTCTTGCTTCGGCCCAGTTTAGGCCCAGACCGGCCAAATCGGTGTTGCGACCATAGTAACCGAGACCGGCAGAAATCGACCGTTCATAAAGCGCTGCGGTCCCCTTCGAGGCCCCTGCACGGAAGAACGGCATCCATTTATTGTCAACAAACCATGCGGCGGAAAACGCTGCGCCGTAATCTTCTGCTCGACTGCCATCGTCAGCCGCATCCGCATGCCAGAGGGTCAGATGGATATTGTCGAAGTAGATGCGATCAAAGCCGGACGTGTACCCAAGTTCGAGCGACTTGAAGAGATTGCCGTCGCTAAACACATCAAAGTTTGGATCGGACGGGTCGGCGTTTGCGTCTGATACGCTGGCAACGGCGTAGAGGTTCTCGCTCAGCTTTACCCCACCGGCAATACCAAGGCCTTGGTTGGGCGTGTTGATTGTCGGATTGGTATTGAAAGACAGGTTTTGAAAACCACTGTAGGGGCTTACCAACCCGTAGATATCCACAAAGTCCGTTACATCAATCTGGCCGACTTGCAGCGTCCACGACCCATTCTCAGCCCTTTGGGTCCAGAACAAATTGGTCAGAAGCAAACCGTTGTCATTGAAGGCTGTTCCCGTGATTGAAAGGGCTCCGCCATCCAGCCCGAGAAACTGCGGAGCAACGTCAGTATAACTGTGCCTGTCTTCGATCTTGAATGTCAGAGACCCCCGTTCAGTTGCCTGCCAACTCCCGTAGAAACGAGCGATGCCGCTGGCCGCTTCGCCGGTTCCCAGATCAGCGTTCGTGGTTTGGCCCAACGCCAAGTAATCAATGTTGAACCGAAACCCACCCTCAGCCAGCCGGTCTTTCCACTCAAACCAACCCGGCGCGATGTTGCGCGGAAAATCGGAACGGTATTGTGGGTCGGTCAGGCCATCTCCGGGCTCTAGATCAGCTTCGACCGAAGATGGACCGGATAGTCCCTGAGCCGACGCGGCGCCAGCGAAGGCTATGCTCAAAGCGGCAACCAGAAGCCTTATCATTCAGACGCCCTTGCCCCGCCGGTCTTGCGATTTCCCGCCGCCCGGATGCGATCAGCGGCGCGCTGCTGCCATTCCAGCCTGTCTGTCTCGGTTTCCAGCGTTTCGACACGTTCCGTTTCCAACTGGAAAGTCGCATTCATTGGCATGAGGCCATCCACAACCATCATGTTCTGAACAGAAGGATCGATAGTCAGCATACCCGTCAGTCGAACAGGTTCATGGAAATAGCTGGGCGCCCAGTCCCCATTCAACCGCACACGGATCATCTGGTTGGGCGGAGGTGGAGGCATGTGACTGCACATCCCACGTTCTGGCACCAAATATGCCACAGGCCGACCGTCCGGATCACTCGGGGCAGGAATGGCAAAGCCCGCCAAAGTGACTGTCTGACCGTCGAGTTGCGGATTTCCGTTCGTGCCAGCCTTTCTTCGACGTTCCGTTACAACCTTCCGCTGATCGAGTAGCCAGTCGACATCAATCCCATCAGCCGCCAAGGCATCCTCAGTCTCGGTCAGAAGCTCCCGCCTTTTCTGCCTCTCTTCTTCGCTGCCACTATCCTGCTGTAACCTGCCGCGCAGCCGTACGACGTAAAGGACATCGTCGAATTGTTCGGCGCTAAGTTCACGATAAGGGTCTTCAAAGACCTGCGCGGACGGGTCAGGCAAGTCAGACCAGTCCAACGCGGCTCCTGGCGTCGCCATGACAGGATGACCACACCAAACCATCCCTGCGAGTACTACGGAGCGAAACCAATAGTGCATAAATACTCTCCGGCTATTTAGACAGCTCAATCCAGTGTGTTCTTGTAGATTACACCGTCCTTCATGATCAGGCGGATTGTTTCTGGGCTTTCAGGCCTCGGGTCGGCCCCAAACCATTGATCACCCGTACCAACCAGCGAGAAATCTTCGAGCGGATTACCGTCGATCAGCAGGATATCCGCATAGGCGCCTTCCTCGATCACACCGAGATTGCCAGCCGTGTAAGGGTTCGAGAAATCGCCTGACAATGCTACGACCTCACCGCCGATTGACGTAAGCGTCACCATCGACTGGTACGGTCCGAAGAACTCGTTATTGAGATGTTTTTCATAAGCAATCTGGATGTTGCAGGCTTCCACTGATCCCACGCAATCGGTCTGAAAGCCGCGTTTTACCGGGCATTCCTTCATATTCGGAATGTAGTTCGCGAAAGTCGCGGACGCCGATATCGCTTTCGCGAGGCTCTTGGGCTCGTTCTTGACCGATGGGATATCCAACAAACCCGGATCAAAAGCCGTGAGGTTGGTCGTTATGTAAGCCCCTTTCTCGTTCATAATCTCGGCAATCTCGCAATCGAAGGAGAAGCCGTGTTCAATGGACATTACACCGGCCTCAAGGGCGTTCATGATTGCTTCCTTGCGATAAGAATGCGCCATGACATAGGTGCCGTATTCGTTGGCAACCTGAACGGCAGCTTCGATTTCTTCCTTGGAGCCGGCGAGCAACTGCCATGGGTCAAAGGCCGAGATCACCCCACCCGACTGCATGAATTTCAGCTGTGTCGCCCCCATGCGCATGTTATTACGACCATACAAGTAGACATCATCGACACCGCTGACCTGTTGCGCCATGTTCAGATTACCGAAGTTGGTCTGTCCTCCCGGCGGCGAGGTGAAGGATGCGAAGTCAGCGTGGCCGCCGCGTGTCCCGAGGAACGCGCCTGACGCATAGTGACGTGGACCGACGATCTGTCCGGCGTCGATGGCCCTCCGCAGACCGCCGTTGGCGCCGCCAGCATCTCTTACAGTCGTAAATCCTTGCATCAGGTACATCTCGGCCATCCTGGTTCCATGGATGCCAAAATCCTCCCAGGTCGAGTTCGTTTCCATGGAAGCGATAGACGGTCCCATGAGCATGAGGTGTGCGTGAAGCTCGATGAAGCCAGGTGTGAGTGTCCTACCGCCGCCATCGATCACCTCCGCATTGGGGGCATCGATCGCATCAGTTGAGACGACCTTGATAAGGTTGCCCTCAACCAGAACGCTTGCATTTTCGATCCGCTGTTCATTGACGCCGTCGAAGACATGTACGTTGGTAAACAGCGTTTGGGGTTCTTCTTGATCCTGAGCCTGCGCGGTCGTCGAAAAAGAAAAAACTG
Organism: Ruegeria sp. BHSA163; assembly: GCF_059613365.1. Taxonomy (NCBI): domain Bacteria; kingdom Pseudomonadati; phylum Pseudomonadota; class Alphaproteobacteria; order Rhodobacterales; family Roseobacteraceae; genus Ruegeria; species Ruegeria sp. BHSA163. Next base: position 35,197 of record NZ_JBXWSJ010000042.1, on the reverse strand, counting down.
CCGCGACAATTGCCGTCGAGCAAAGAGACATTCGTAAGCCGGACATAAGTACTCCCTTCATATTCATGTTTTGCCAACTATAGTCCGGAATTCATTGGCTCGGTTGCCCCTTTTGAATTAGGATGTACGAATGTGACTGCAAAAATGGCCACTTCTTAAAGCTAATCCAAACAAGGGTTATGAGCTTGCCTTTCAACTCCGCCTCCCGAGAGCATAGCGAGGGCTTTGTTCGCCTCTCTTTAGCTGCTCCGTTTCTGCAATATCTCACCGAACGTAAGATCAATCCGCAACCAGCATTGGATCAGGTCGGCTTGAAAGCCGAACTGTTGACTAACCCCTCCGTGTTCGTTCACTCAGAGTTGGTCTACGGCTTGGTAAATGCCTTCTCAGAAGTGTCAGGGGATCGATACCTTGGACTGAATGTGGGGGAGTCATTTGACCTACAAGAATGGCCTCCGTTCGCTCAAGCCCTGCGAACTACAAAGACGCTGTTCGAGTTTTTTACCCGCTTTGTTGAACTCGTACCTCAGGAGTCCAATTCTGTGAGGCACGGCCTTATCATTGAAGCGGACAAAGCGACTTATCGTATCGATAGACAACAGGAGCCAACTGTCCCACCCGTTCAGGTAACCGGATTTGGTGCTGCAATCTATGTACGCCTATTGCAGACCGTCGTCGGCGATTCCTGGGACTCTTCGCGTGTGCGATGGGAAAGCAGATACATCAATGGTTTGCCTGTCAACTACAAAGGGATCGAGGTTGGCCTTGGAACCGATCCCGGAATGCAAATTAGTTTTCCTGTGGAATGGTTGTTTTTGCACCATGTCTCTGACGGCTCTGCCAAGCCGATGGCCTCACCGCGACAAGATGAAGAAGTAACTGTGGTGGCTGCTTTGCGCTCTGTCTTGCGCGGCAAACTGGATGAATCCGATTTGGGGCCGGAAATGGTGGCCGGGTTTCTGGGAATACAGCCGGAACGGTTCCTGAAAGCGCTTCAAAAACAAGGCACAACGTTACCGCGCGAAATCAAACGGCTGCGTATCGATGTCGCCAAGGAGCACCTCAAAGAAGACCAGATGACAATTGCGGAGATTGGTCTGATGCTAGGCTATTCTGACAAGTCCCATTTCACTCGCTTTTTCCGAAGTCAGACCGGAATGACACCGACCAAGTTCCGAAGCAAGTAAATGTGGTCGAGCCAAATGAACGCTTCGAAGATTAAGTCCTCGTGGGATCAGTTCGGAAAAGTTGTAGTGCGACGTTGAACAGGTTAGTCGACGACATGAATGGTTGGTTGCCACCGCCGATACAACCTCTGCAACTGGCCGTTTCGTTGTGTATTTCGGAGTTAGCAAAGCTCGGTTGCGAAGGTCCGTTGCCTATTGGGCGCAGGCTTTGGCCGGTGGACGCGCAGGCTTTGTTGCCGGTCGGATCGATCCCGGCGACTACAGCGACATTCTCGGCTATGTGAATCCGCGTACAACGTTTTCGAACTACTCGATCCTGTTCAGCCCAGTTCTTCCAATTCCTGATCCTGGGTTCGGTATCGCGGGAGGCGGCTTTCTGACCGATCAGGTTTATGCGCTTGGTCTTGTCAGCGACGCCAACGGATCGTTAACCGATATTGACTGGTTCCCGGGCGGCTCTGAATTCTTCACCTACGGCGAAATCGGATGGACGCCTGAGCCCTCCAAGCGATACCTAACCAACGTGCATCTTGGTGTGTTTCACGTCGATGAGCGCACCGATGCAGGCGTTCCCTCAGCAAAAGGCGCGATGCTGTCGGCCAACCACACCTTTGAGAATGAACTGATGGTCTTCGGACGATTGGGCTGGTCTGACGGCACGGCACCCATCGCCAACCGCGCTGTTAATGCAGGGGTTCTATGGCGACCCGGGTTTTATGACGACCTCTTTGGCTTTGGTATCACAGTTGCCGATCGTAGCGACAACGCGTTGGACACCCAAACGACAGTGGAGGCATTTTATCGCTTCGACGTGTCCGACAACATAGCCATCACAGGTGACCTACAGCACATCAACAATCCCGGCTTTAGCGACGATGATCCTTGGATCATCGGGCTGCGCGTCCGGATAAATCTTTAACGGAAACGGCTCAGTTCCTGCATTTCCAGCGGGGCCGCTTTGGGCTCGGTGCGGTCATTCGCTGAAATGCCGCGAGCGACCGCAATGCGGACGAAGCCGACTTTTGGCTCGCTGCATGCGCGACGGGTTCTTACTCTCTAAAAATAGCTTGGTCGCTTGCTAATAGCTGCTCCACCCATTCTGGAGCCTGTAGACCTGTGGCAACTCGTTCGTCCTGTTTCTGCTCGGCACTCTTAATTCGTTCGAGGTTCTGGATCACTTCATCCAATCGCTCGAACGGTACGACAACAACGCCATCTTGGTCGGCCACGATCATGTCACCGGTTTCCACTTCTTGTGCGCCAATTTGGATTGGAAAACCAACCGCGCCTGGCCCCGACATGTGGGGCGATGCCGGGGTAATGCCGGTACACCAAACCGGTAAACCCACTGATACGATGCCGTTGTAGTCACGAAGCGGTCCGTCCGTTAAGAACCCAGCCGCACCAGAGTTCTTCATCATTCCAATCAAACCGTCACCACCAGCAGCGCATCCGGAGTGAGCTGAAAAGGACGACACGACAATGTCGCCGGGTCGAATGAATTTTAACGACGCGAATACTGCCAAAACATCTGCAGCACCGCATTCCGCGGTCAAAGCTGGTCCCACCGCGACACATTCGAAGTCACGACCCCCTCCAAAAGGCTGAATGTTGTTGGAGAGCGCGCCACCACCAAACATCGCATCAACCACAAAGCCTGTGGGAGCATCTTTGAAGGCGGAAATCTGCGCTTCAGTCGGGCGTCTAAGGGTCTTCTTAATAGTCAGTGTTGGCGGCGCTTCGATCATGTGGCAATTCCTCTCCTGTCAGTTAGCAAGCAATCCTCACTCAGCCACGCTACTTATTGTCGACTTGCGCAATGTCATGCCGCCTCTGTTGTTAGGGCCATTCGCTGCGCCATGCACTTTTGTCTTACTCGCAGACAGAGTCTTAATCGGGTTAGGGCTCGCGTACGTCCAGTTCTAACAGTTTGCGATCGGAAAGGTAGGGAAGTCGGGACTGGGCTGAAGAGACTCTGTCAAAGTCCAAGGTGCCGTATATGACTTCCGCCTCCGCGCCGGCGCGAGCCAACTCCTGACCATCCGGTGTCGCAATGAAGCTTTGACCCAAAAACTCCAATCCACGCTCTGTGCCAGCACTGTTGGCGTAGGCTAGGAAAACTCCGTTTTCGTACGCGCGGCTAGGGATCATCCGTTTTGCAACCCATTCCCATTGCGCTCCGAGGGCCGTTGGCACCAGTATCAGCACAGCCCCACGAGAAGCTACATGCCGCACAGTTTCGGGAAACTCTGCATCGTAGCAGATTAGCGTAGCAATCCGAACGCCAAGATACGTAAACAGGGCGCACCCCTGGCCAGGCGTGAAATAATCACGCTCGAACCCGGGCGGGATCAGCAATTTGCGACTTATGCTCAATCGTTTGCCGTCTGGGCCAAAGCACTGCGCAGAATTGAATATCATTCCCCCGGCAGCCTCGGGGAAACCATAGTGGATGGCAAGGGCGTGGGATTTCGCCAATCTTGTAATCTCTTTAGCGATTTGCCCGTCGGCAGGCTCGGCACGTTTTTCGACCTCAACGCCAATATTGTAACCTGTTGCAAAGAGTTCGGGCAAAAGAAGAAGATCCGCTCCCCGTCTAGCAACCTCTGACAAAGTCGCACTGAGCCAGTCCAACCGTTGCTCTGTCGATGATAGTTCGGCAGGTGACTGCCCAACGGCGAGGTGGAACTTGGGCCCCATTTCTAGTTTTCCGTAACCAATAGTTCACGAGGGTAGTTCGTGATGTACTCAAACCCCGTGTCCGTCACGACGATTGAATCCCCTATACGACCTGCCGTTACTCCGTCGATTGAAATGCCGCCGTCGACCGCAAAAGTCATACCCGGTTGCAGAATTGTTTTGTCACCTGTTTTCAGTTCCGGTGCTTCCAGATAGGCCATGCCGATGGATCTACCTGTCCGGTAGCCGGTCTCATAGCCTCGTGAGGCGTACACTTCGTTGGCGGCTGCGGCGACGTCTTGTGCCTCAATGCCCGGGCGGATTGCAGCGATTGCGGCCTGTTGGGCGTCAATGGCCGCTTGCTGTATCTGTGCCGATTCATCATTGACCTCACCGACGTGAAACATGCGATCAAAGCCAAGTTTGTACTGCTTGAATTGCGCCATGTTGCAAAAGCAAAAGTACACCGGGTCACCGCGGCGATAGTGACGCACCGAAGCACGGCGGTGAACCATGGATGTGTCCTGACCGCTTTGCAGAATTTGGAGGTTGTGGATCATTGGTGAAACAAATCGATCCCATCCCTTTTCCGTTAGAAATGAGGCTGCGCGCCGTGTGCCCGCGTCAATCACGGCCAGTGCGCTTTCATATTCCCGGGCACCTTCTCGCAGGCTTGAATGCGCCGCGGCCATCATTTCTCCGGCGATTTGACCGGCCTCTTTCATCACTTCGATCTCAAATGGAGACTTGATCATTCGCATCGCTCCGAGAACCGATGATATGTCCTTGGTAGGCACTCCCGGATAGGTTTCGTCCAGATGGTTCCGAATAATCGCTGGAATGCTGCTGCGCTCGACCCAAATCTCCGTGGGCGCTTCTCCAATAGCTGTGGCGAGGGCGCGCGCCCACGTGCGCTGGCCTATGTCTTCCCAAATGCGCACATCTTCGACCCACGTCATAGCCCCCACCATTTCGCTTTCCATCAGTGGCGTTATAATTACGGGAGCTTCATCGGCTTTCACCACCAGCATTGTCGGGCGGCCAAATTCAATTCCCAGATACCCCCAGAACCCGGCTAGGTAAGCGATCGAACTCTCGTCCGTGAAAACCGCGCATCGGATACCCAGTTCTTTCATATTGGCCTGCAGGGTCAGCGTGCGGGTTTTGGCTTCTTCAAGCATGATGACTGTCCTCGACCGTTATTCAGATTGATTGAAGTGCTTTCGGACGATGAAAGGATTTGGCCACTGAATCAACTGTTGACCGTGACAGGCCAACCGAAAGCAGACATGGGTCGAAGCTGCTGCATAATGCTCTTTGGGCTCGACTCGGTAATACGACCGTTTTTCAGGAGACAGGTTCGTGGCTGACATCGATCCCTCGTTCGTGCAGTAGGTCTTCAACATTGCGGAGTGACAGCGGAAATCGGATGTACAGCATCACCGCCTGGCGGATGATCTATGGGCTAGTTTTGAAGTACTTGAAGGAGGAAGGGCTGGTCATTCCTAAACGCTATGCAATCGACCTGCTCTGCTCAAGCAAAGTTCTACTGACAAGACCTGTAACAATGCTGAAAAACTAAAATGAAAGTCGTGCCTCGTTGCAATCAAATGTCCGAAATGGGGATTAATAAAGATCAGCAACTCGTGCTCTTAGCTTTATAAGGGATGCAACAGTGTCAATTGTGGGAGTTTGTGTGCCAGTGAGCTGCCCTAGTTCTTGCACTGAGGTGATCAAAGCGTCGATTTCCATTGGCCGACCCAAATCTAAATCCTGCCACATTGATGTCTTGTGGGCACCGACGGCAGCGCCACCATCAATACGTTTTTCCACACTAATCGGAAATTTAACTCCTAGGGTTTCCGCTATTTCCTGCGCCTCTAGCATCATCTGACGCGCTACTGTTCGAGTTCCTTGGTCAGCACACAAAACATCAAGTGTTGCTTTCGTCAGCGCGGAAATGGGATTGAACGATAAGTTCCCCCAGAGTTTTAACCAAATTTCATCCCTTATGCGGGGGCGCACTGGCGCGCGAAGTTTTGCGCTAGCTAACGCAGCCGAAAGTCTAGTGGAGCGTTCGGACTTGGAGCCATCGGGCTCGCCCAAAGAGAAGCGATTGCCTTCTACATGCTTGATTAAGCCAGGAGAGATGACCTCTGCCGCAGGATACACCACGCACCCCAAAACCCGGTCGGGCCCGAGACCATCCCATTGGGTATTTTTTGGATCGACAGACTTAAGCCTGGTACCTTCGTACGGGCCATCCAGTTTGTGGAAATACCACCAGGGTATTCCGTTTACACCGCTTACAATGGTCGTGGTGTTTGATATCAGCGGCTGCATGGCCCCTACAACCGATGGAACCGAATGCGCTTTCAAAGTTACAAAAACATAGTCTTGTGGCCCGAAGTCCTCTGCGTTTTCGGAAGCGTTCACTTTTACATTTATCGGATTGTGCTCTTCCTCAAGAAGGGTCAGCCCATTTTCTTGTATCGCAGCCAAGTGTGCACCGCGAGCTACGACGCTCACATCAACGTCGGTCTGAGCGAGTTTTGCAGCTACATAACCTCCTATGGCACCGGCACCAAAGATACAAATCTTCATATCTGAACCTTTGCAATTCCAAGTTTTTCAGCCAAACCAATCCTTTGGACTTTTCCGGTTGCGCCTTTTGGAATTTCATCGAGCACTATTACGATTGCCGGTACTTTGAATTTAGCAACGTGAAACCCAACAAAATCTTGAATATCTTTTTCCTTTGCCATCGCACCCTCGGCAAGAACCACTGCCGCAGCAATGTCTTCACCCAATTTTTCGTGGGGAACGACAAAGCAAACGGCCTGAACAATATCGGGGTGACTGAGAAGTACTGCATCAATTTCAAGTGGACTGATTTTTTCGCCACCTCGATTGATTATCTCCTTCAGTCGACCAGTTAGCCAAAGGTAGTTTTCTTGATCAAATGAACCTTGGTCGCCAGTACGGAACCACTGTTTTCCATCCGCTTCGAAGAAGTTTTCTGAATTTGCCTTAGGGTTGCTTTCGTAACCAAGTGTCACGTTCGTGCCACTTATTACTATTTCTCCGGTTTCGTTTGAAGCAATCAGGATGTCTTCGACCTCATCCGCGATTCTGACGTCGGGGCCAGCTGGTATCCCAACTGATCCGGGTTTTTGAAGCCGGGGGGGAAGCGGATTGCAGCACATTTGATGCGCGGCCTCAGTCATTCCATAAGCTTCGATTACTGGCGCACCAAAAGTTTCAACAAGCTCTTCCATCACTGGTGCCGGTAACGAAGCGGATGAAGAGCGCAAAAAGCGCAATCTCGAATTTTCAATGATACTTTGGTTGCGTTTGGATCGAGCAAGTATCGCTTGATGCATTGTCGGTACTGCCGTGTACCAAGTCGGTTTGACCTCTGCTACATGTGAAAAAAAAGTGAGCGCGTTGAAGCCATTAGTGCAACTTATTTGAGCCCCAGAACCAACAGAAGCGGCGACAGCTGCAATTAGCCCATGTATATGAAAAAGTGGCATAATACTGAGGCAACAATCGTCAGAATTCAGCTCCAAGGATGAAGCTACGTTTCGCGCCGAAGCGTAAATGTTGGCCTGTGTCAGCGGCACTATTTTCGGGCGTGAGGTTGTTCCAGAAGTGTGAAGGATAAGCGCGACGTCGTTTTCATTTGGCGAAGATGTGTCCGCGATTCCTATAGGATCGCTCGGCAATATGGAAAACTCTCCGGCCGGCTCGGATACGTCATGTGCGACCCGCAGGATACCAATTCCAAGTTCCTGTGCGGCGTAGACAGCGGGACCGTCTTCCTTTTCGTCTACAAGGAGCACCTTGGCATTCAGGTCTTTAAGGTAAAAGGCATACTCTTCTTGGGTGTAGGCTGGGTTAAGTGGCGCCGTCGTAGTCACTTGTGAGATGGTTATGAAAGCGGTGGCCATCTCCGGGCCGTTTGGCAATACGATTGCCACGCGGTCTCCTCGACCCACTCCAATTTGGTGCAAAGCTTCGGCGATCCGGCTGCTTAGTTCCCTTAATCCTCGATAGCTCAACCAAGATCTACCGGGAGCGCCAATGGAATTGGCAGTATCTTCGTGCGGCGTGATCAAATCAGCAATTAGTTGCGGCATCCTGGATCCGTTGTACTAGACTTTCAGTTCGTTTTTGGCACAAGTCCGGCAGGTACTTCGCTAAGTTACGGTCACTTTCAGGCTGTCGAGCTCTTCAATGGTCAATACCATTACGTCGCCGCGCGTAACTGGACCAACGCCGGAAGGCGTTCCTGAAAGGATCACGTCGCCCGCCGCAAGTTCGAAGTATTCACTCAGGTAGGCAATCATTTCAGGGACCTTCCATATCATTTGGTTGAGGTCTCCTTCTTGCCGGGTTTCTCCGTTTACGGTGAGTTTCAATGCACCTTTGTCGAGGTGACCAACTTCTGATGCCCTGTGAACTGGTCCACATGGTGCGGAGCGCTCAAAGGCCTTACCAATTTCCCAGGGACGACCCATTTTTTTCATCTGACCCTGAAGATCACGACGTGTCATGTCGAGGGAAAGCCCATAGCCAAAAACATGGTCCAACGCCCGATGAACAGAGATGTTTGTACCGCCTGATCTTAGCGCGACATACATTTCAGCCTCATGGTGTACGTCCGAGCTGTGCGGTGGATAAGGGAATTCACCCGAAGGATCGAGGTTATTCGGATTTTTTTGGAAGAAAAAAGGCGGTTCTCGGTCTGGATCATGCCCCATTTCGATAGCGTGTGCCGCGTAGTTTCTTCCAATGCAGTAAACCCGCCGAACCGGGAAGAGTGCATCGGTGCCAGCAACTGGAAGGGCAACACTCTCGGGTGCATCGATCACAAAATTAGCCATAAATATCTCCGAATAGCAGCAGGTTTAAGTATGCATCTAACGTAGACCAATCTTGAAATCAATTCCAACCATTGCTAAAAATATCGATTTTTCATTGCTATATCGTTAAAAGTTTGGTTAATTCAGACCAATTTAGGAAAATTGGTTACCCAATATGGAAGATGCGCCAGTCATGAAATTCGAATTGATCGAGATCAATGATACGGTCGCGGCCCTGCGCAAGTTCATCGAAGAAGGCAATTATTCTCCAGGTGATCGTTTGCCATCTGAGAGAGATCTAATCGGTCGCTTGGGCATAAGCAGGTCGGCGCTCCGGAAGGCGCTCGGAACGCTGGAAAACGAAGGGTCCATCTGGCGTCATGTCGGAAAAGGCACGTTTATTGCTGCCCATGGCCTTCAGACCGGCAATAGCCAACTAAAGCATTTAAGCGAAGCAGTAACGCCTGTGCAATTGATGAGGGCGCGCCTTTCATTGGAACCCGCGCTTGCGAGAGAAGCGGCGGTCAATGCGTCCGAGAAATCGGTGACTGGCCTCAAGGCAGCGCGCGATCGGGCTGCAGCCGCTGCAACTTGGGATGAATATGAAGCCGAGGATGATGCCTTTCACCGCGCCATTGCTGAGGCAACGGGGAATGGTCTGCTGTTGTCCTTGTTTGATCATTTGAATGGTGTCCGAAGGGCAGTTGCATGGAACACGGTTGTTCGAACTTCAGTTCGCCCGCCTGACAACCATTCGAGTTTCGAAGAACACAATCAGATATTGACGGCCATTCAAGAACGGAACGCTTCTGCCGCTCATGCAGCCATGCGCGAGCATTTGAACTCCGTATCAACCCGACTTTTTGGAGAGGAGTGAGCGAAAAACAACTACCGGCAAAAGAGCATAACATCAAACGCCGGTTCAGAATTTACGACTAATTCTCAGGGAGGAGACAAATGAAACGTTTTCTGAAAAGGTTAGCCTCAGCCGCATTGGCGTTGCCGCTAGCGGTGAGCATTTCGTCCGGCACTGCATATGCCGACAAAATCAGGATCGCGTTGGCCGAAACTCCATCGGATGAGCTCGCTGCATTTTTTGTTGCTCTTGACCGAGCAAAAGCCAATGGCTTGGACTACGAATGGACCGCGTTCTCAGATGAGGAACTTGCGATTCAAGCGGTTCTAAGCGGTCAGATGGATATTGGTTTCGGCACGCCTTATTCTGCGATGCAACGCTCCAAGGCGCCGCTTCGCATAATCTTTCAGTTGTCCAAACTAAAGTTTTTCCCCGTCACAACCACAAAGTACTCATCGCTTGAGGACTTAAACGGCGAACCGATTTTGTTGCACTCGCGAGGCGGTGGCACGGATTCAATTGCCAATGTGATTGAGGATCGGATGAACATCAAATTCGGTGAACGTTCTTATGTCCCGGGTTCGTCCAATCGAGTTGCAGCACTGCTTGGTGGTCGGGCAGATGCCACGATTATCGACCTGTCCAATAAAAACAAACTCATGCGCAGCGACGCCGCAGAAAACTTCAACGTGCTCGAAATGTTTGAAGTTGAAGCCAGCGACGAAGCCCTGTTTGCCAATCTGGACTGGATAAAAGAGAACGAAGAAGACGTTGCGATTTTCGTGAACGCATTGGTTAGCACATGGCGCGATATGCACGAAGATCCAACGGTTATCAGACGTGAAACCAATCCAGATGGACCAATTGGTCAGCTGCCTGAGGAAATTCTTGCGGAACTGGATGGCTTTTACACCGATGCAGTCGAAGGCGGTCTTTACGATCCTGATGGCGGGGGTCGAACCGCTGCCACGGCAGATATGGAGTGGTATTCCGCTGCTGGGCAGCTTGAGGGAACGCCAGACGAGTTGAACATCGAGGACTTTTGGTACCTTGCCCCGCTGGACGCGGCGACGAACTGACATTCAGTCACATAGCACCACGCCCAAGTCAGGGCGTGGTGCATCCAAGTTTCTGACTATTGAGAGGCATCAGTAAATGCCAAATCGTGCTCTGCAGTTAAAAATTCTCTCTGCACTGATCTTGTGCGGCGCTTGGCAAATAGCAGGCCTAATCCCGGTAAGTTACGCATTTCCGACGTTCACAGAAACTATGGGCGCATTGTTCGATATGGCGCGTAGCGGTGTACTTTTTGAAGCCTACGCTGAAACCCTTCAGCCATTAGTTGTCGGCGTTGTAATTTCGGCTTTCATCGGAATAGCAGTCGGCCTCTGGGTTGGGTTGAGCAATTTCTTTGACTGGTTGTTTTCTCCAATCTTCATCGTAATGCAGGCAGCGCCACTTGCCGCATTGATACCTCTTTTGGTCCTTGCCTATGGAATCGGGCTGACCTCAAAAGTCCTTGTCGTCTGCATTATGGCAATGCCAGTCATCGTTTTGAACACCAGCAGCGCCGTACGAAACACACCCGAGTCATTCAAAGAGATGGGACGTTCCTTTCTTGCCCCGAAACATTCGATTTTGCTGCGTATTGTTATACCCGCTGCATCGCCAGTCATCTTCGCTGGTTTGCGTTTGGGGGTCTCAGCAGGCTTCATCGGTGCCATACTCGCTGAATTGAAAATCACGCCAACTGGCGTTGGCGATATCATCACTTATAGCCGTTCCATTGCCGATTACCCCAGCATGTATGCGGCAATATTCTCGATCATCCTACTTGCGGTTCTGTTTTTGAATTTGTTGGAAAAAACAGAAACGGTTCTCTTCAAAGGAAACCAACGTGGCTATGTCTCAGATTAAAGAAGTAACCCCTCTTCCGGTGGCGGAATCCATCGAAAGCGCTGTTTCAGTTCGAAATATCTCAAAGAACTACGGTGCCGTAGAAGCGCTGCGAGATTTGTCTCTTGAGTTTCCAAAGGGACAATTAACATCCCTCTTGGGGCCATCAGGATGTGGCAAAACCACATTGCTGAAAATAATCGCAGGATTATTGGAACCAACCTCAGGCGAAGTGTTTGTAAACGGCCAACCCGTTGCGTCACCTGGTCCAGACCGTGCCTTTGTGTTTCAGGACTTTGCCTTGTTGCCTTGGGCATCGGTTCTAAAAAACGTCACATTCGGGCTGGAGATGCGTGGTGTCGGGACATCCGAAAGAGAGGCTATCGCAGAAAAGTACATCAAGGATGTTGGACTCGCGGGCTTTGAACACAGCTATCCTCACGAACTGTCGGGGGGCATGCGTCAACGTGTGGGTTTGGCAAGGGCACTTGCCGTAGACGCCGACGTTCTTTTGATGGACGAGCCATTTTCGGCAGTTGACGAACAGACCCGTCGTAAATTTCAAGAAGACCTCTTGGGTCTGGTGCAAAACGAAAACAAGACATTCATTTTCGTGACCCACTCAATTGAAGAAGCAGTTTATGTGTCGGATCAGATTGCAATTCTGTTGCCCCGGCCAAGCCGCGTTTCGGAGGTGATCAGACCATCGAACTTCCGGGACAAGGGCGTCGACAACATCCGCAGGGACCCAGAATACCTTGATATTGTAGACAATATTTGGGCATCCCTGCGCAGTTACGTGGAATGAGGCAAGTATGATAGTTTTAGGATACCGGCTTCCAGGGATGTCATCCCTTATAATCTGGGGCTTGCTTTGGGAAATTGTCGGACAATCTGGATTAACCTTTTTTATCCCACCGCTCAGCGAAGTCGTCACTACACTGTTTTCGATGATTGGTACTACGGCATTTCAGACCGCTTTGGCTCAAACAGCCTACGCGTTTTTGGTAGGGGTAGGTGCAGCCATTCTAATCGGCATACCAGTTGGAATACTTATGGGTAAAAGCCGATTGTTGGATGAACTCTTGCTCCCGTGGGTCAACGTTTTTCTTAGCGCTCCATTAACAGCTCTTGTGCCTGTTCTTATGGTACTTTTCGGTTTCGGAATGAAATCGATCATCATTACTACGGCACTTTTTGCAGTTTGGATCATTATCTTGAACTCTCGCGCGGGGGTAAAACAGATAAACCGCTCATTGGTAGAAATGGCGCAAAGTTTTGGAGCCTCGCCGTTTGATGCGTTCTTCAAAATTTATTTTTGGGCCGCACTTCCTGAGATATTAGGAGGAGTTCGTATTGGAGTAATCCGAGCCGTGAAAGGTGTAATTATAGGACAATTGCTAATTTCAATTGTCGGTTTCGGCGCCCTTTTCGAATTGTATTCGGCCAACTTCCTTATGGGACATTTCTGGGCAGTACTTATCGTGCTTTTCGCGCTGGCCTTTACTATCTCAGAATTCCTCGCCTACCTAGAACGCAAAGTTTCATACTACGCTGCCAAGAGGTAATGCCCTAACTTTTTTTGACCAAATCTCAACTACACTAAAGGAACGGAAGTAGAAATGTTTGTCTTACTATCTCCGACAGCGACTCCGTGAGACCGTTTGCCAAATTTTCGACGATGACCGTTTTATGGACAAAAAGGTCTAGGTTTATGTCGAATCTGAAGCTTGAAACTCCGCTAGTAGCGCTTCGTCAATTGTCGAGGAGGTTTGCTGGCTTCCACTAGTGGTGACAAACTCGGCTGTATGATCAATGCCGACTCCATTATTCGCAATAGATTAAATCAAGGAGTAAAAACAATGAATTTACGCGTATTGTCTACGGTGGCGTCAGCCGTTGGCCTCACAATTGGAGCAGCATTTGCCCAAGGTACAAATGTTTCCCATCCGATGGGTTTCTTTGTTACGTCTACTGGCCTTGGCGACGGTGGAAATCTTGGAGGCCTTGAAGGCGCAGACGCCCATTGCCAGAGCCTCGCCGCGGCTGCCGGGGCCGGTGACCGTCAATGGCGTGCATATTTGTCAACACAGGAAGAAGGAGAACGCGGAATTTCCGCCAGAAGTCGCATCGGTCAAGGCCCTTGGTACAATGCAAATGGTGAATTGATAGCTTCTGACCTTGATCAGCTACACATCTTGCCAAACATCTACTACCGGACTGCGGTTGACGAGAATGGAAACACAATCAAAGGTCGCGGCGATAGTCCTAACGAACACGACATTCTGACCGGTACTCAGGCAGATGGCACCGCCTACTTCCCCTGGCAGGAAGGAGACAAGACATGCGCAAATTGGACATCGAATGGCGAGGGTTCGGCAACCGTCGGACATCACGATCGCCATGGCGGGGGAAATACGTCTTGGAACGCAGCTCATGGTAGTCGCGGTTGTTCTCCTGACGCGCTTCGGGCCACCGGTGGAAATGGCTATTTCTACTGTTTTGCGGCGGATTAACCTTTAGACAGATCAAATAGCTGCATCAAACACCTGATTTGTTTAAGTGCGATTTCTGTATAACCGACTCCACTGACAAAGCTTTAAAACCACTGACGAGGGTATTCTCTTTTTGTACCCGTCCGCCTGGGGTTCGTTGCAATCATTCGCTGCGGGATGCATGAACGTCCGCTTTCGAGGCTGGGTGGCGTAGCGGTGAAAGACGCCCGTGTGGTTGAATGTGGGGGCTTGTGGTCGGAAAACGGGACTTAGGCTCACACCAATTGAAGCCTGCTCCCAATTGCCAGCTGACGAACGCCAAGTATTGGCTTCGGCATCCCAAACGCTGGCCGTGACGCATGGCGTCGGATTTATTCCGCCGCAATTGGATCCATGGATGTCCGCAACGACAACGCGTTGGTCTCCGAAGTCAACAACCTTCCAGCCTTGATTGAGCAGGGAGTGCACCTCTTCACTAACCCAAAAGTGCGACATGCATCCGCCGGTTCCGCAGTAAAGAGATGCAGCGCTCGAACATGCAAAACCGGACTCATTCAGAACCCAGTCGTGATGTAGATCTCCATCGAGGTCGACCCTTTCGACCGCGCCCCAATCTAAGTCAAACTGACCGTCGTTGAACTTCGTGCAGGCTTTTACCGCCAGATCAACCTTTGCCCGCAAACCGGAGGGAAGTCGCGAGATATCAGCCGCGAAAGCTGGTGAAGTCCAAACAAGACTCGAAACCAGAAATATGCTGGCAAACAAGCCTTTCAGTTGACGCATTTTTTGGGAAGCCAGTTGGAAGGCGGCATCAATTGCACTTATCATATCTGTAGTCCCCATATTCCAGCCAATTTGCCGAGCCTTCGCTAAATATCAGAAACTCGGACCTGTCCTCTCCAAGCAGCGCCACGACAAATCCGGCCGGCGGCTTAGAGTTTCCGAAGTAACTGTAGGCTGTCATGGCTCTTATTGAATCGCCGTTGACCGTCACTCGCGCGTCCCACTCCCCATCCGGATTGTCCAGAATTACATATTCGATCTGGCGTTTTATCGCTCCACCACCACAATAGACGATGCCTTCGGGTACCTCGTAGGAAGCTCCGTCGCTGGCATCCGTATCACACGCAGAACGAAGCGACCGAATTGCCGCGCTAGAACCTTGTAAATCAATGATTCCATAGCTGACGTCTTGGTCAATCATCGACAGATTGACCGACGCATTGGCCGCGAGCTGGTCCAGTACGAAATCATAGTCCTGCTGACTATTGAAATTGATCTCGACAGGATAATTGTCCACGATCTGTAACGCAGCGTTATCAGCGCCAACCTGAAATGCACCAACTTCGGTCGCGCCGTTCTTCAAAAAACGAATGGAAAGCCCTTGTTTGTCCACAATGTCCTGGCTGTCCTCATATCCAGCCGGAGCGAACCGGATACGATCACACTGAAGTTCCAGTGTCATGTTTCCGGTCTGAATAAATGCATTGGGGTTGGACCCGGAACTGAACGACCACTCCGCCGAGGCGGAAGATGCCACAGCCAGCAATAACGTTGTTGTGGCAATTGACTTGCTGTTCATGTGTTCTCCTCAGCTTTAAAAGTTGCGCGTTTTTAGTCCGCTTTTTTCTCGGTCCGGTCATTCATTGCAGATTGCACAAAGGCCCGCATTGGGTCCAAGACTTCCCGCCGTAGTATGCGAACGCGACAAGAAACTTCGCTGGTTGCTTATAACCTTACAAACTGCAGAGCGTTGGAGAACCTGCGCTCCTTATTTCCCGGCCATAAAATATGTGACGAACCCCAGCCCAAAAGGCCGCTGCTTCACACATAGGGCATGGCCTGGAAGATGAGTACATGACCGCCTGGCTCAAATCCCGGTCGTTGAGACGGCGCGCCGCGTCCCTGATCGCCGCCATTTCAGCATGGCCGGTGGGGTCTTGATCCAAGACGACCCTGCTCGATGATTGGCCAATAATAACGTTTTCACGCACCACAACTGCACCGTACTTCTGATCTCCGTGGTCAATTGCATACTGACGCATCTCGAAAGCGCGCTCCATGAATTTGGCATGGTTGGGATCACTAGGTTGTGGTATCGAGTCGTCCTCACTCGCAGAAGTTTGACCCACGACGGAGCCACACAGTCCGACTGTCACTGCGCCAAAGCCTGACGCAGCAAGGAAACCACGCCTCGCGAAAACGAATGTACTATGGCCGTCCTGCGCAATTTCTCCAATCGTGTCCATCTTTCCAATATCCGTGGGATGTATTCATCTTTGTCACCACCCTACCACGAGAAGACATTGAAATCATGCCTGTTCTATCCAAGCTGCCATTGGCGCGTTTCAGGTGAAACTCGCTACTTCAGCCTGCTTGGTTGATTTCAGTCCTTTTTTCTTAGCCGATCTGCCATCTCAGAAAATCCGCGCAGTTCGGCATGTTCGAGTGGCGTAGTTCCGTTTCGATCAGCAATCGATCGGTCAGCACCCGCTGCCAACAACGCATCCAGAACTGCAAGATGATCCGAGCCGCCGTCACCAAGCACAACGGCTTCCATAACTGCTGTCCAGTGCAGATTGTTAACATGGTCCAAAGGCGCGCCCGCGGCGATTAGCCGTCGGACAATCTCTACATGACCGAGATGTGCGGCCGCTATGAGAGCCGTTCCGTCATAGGGGCTGGTTGTTAGGCCGGGATCGTTGCCTGACTCGATTGCGAGCGTCATCAATTCTGGATCGTTTGCAACGGCAGCAATAGTGACCACGTCGTAGGCCTGACCCTCAAGCGCATTCATGTCGGCACCGGCCTCAGCAAGTGCACGCAACGCTTCGTCCTCTGAAGCAAAGGCTGCCACATGAGCTGGCGTGCGTCCTCGCGAGTCCCGCGCGTTGACGTTTGCTCCCGCCGCTACGAGCTGCCGGATCACTTCTTCATTGCCGGTGTGAGCGGCTGAGAAGAGACCTTCGTAATTCGCGACCTCATCAACCGAAGGCGGCGTCTGCGCAGCGCTCGTGTTAGCGACGAGTCCTGTCACGAACGTAACTAGCAAAAGAAGAAACATGGCCAATCCTTGTACTTTCGCTCGTCAGCGATCGCTGCGCCGCAGAACAGCGCTGCACCTATGATGAAGGCATGTCTCAGCGCATCAAACATCCTCAATAACGGTCAGACTTTGGCAAGCCTCACGTCGAAAGACACGTGCAAGAAGGGTTCGGCAATCTTTCCAGAAAGTTCCATTCCATCGGGAAATTCTGAAGCTGGTCGTTCCACATAGGTCATTACCAGATCGTCCCGAACGCCAAACACCGTATCCTGATCCAGATAGGGATCGTTGTCGGGGAAAATCTCGGTCACCAAAGATCGGTGGCCGGGTGCCTTGACAATATAATGCAGGTGCGAGGGTCGCCACGGATGGCGGCCACATGCCCGCAGAATATCCCCGACGGGCCCATCTGACGGTACGGTATACTCGACTGGTTTCACAGTGGTGAACGCGTACCGACCATCTTCACCAGTGGTCATCAGACCATGAAAAGAATATGTGTCCTGTTCTTCATCCTGACTGGCGTAAAGGCCATTCGGTGCCGTTTGCCAGATGTCGAGCTCAGCTCCGGCAATTGGATTGCCCTCTGTATCACGTACGACGCCTTCTGCAAGCAGCACCGTCCCACCGTAGTCGCGTTTCATGTCGCCACCGATAGGCAAAGCAGGCGCGCCAGAGACGTGAAACGGCCCCAATACGGATGAGCTGGTCGCATCAGGGCTGGAGTGCAGCATATCCACCAGCGACGACAGGCCCAGAACGTCCGAGGCCAGCACAAATTCATGCCGGTCCTCTGTTTCCACTGCGGCACATCCTTCCAGAAACGCGATTCCGGCGCGCCATTCTTCATGCGTCAGGTTGGTTTCTCGCGCAAAATCATGGAGGTGTTTGACCAGAGATCCCATGATTTCGCGTATCCTCGGATCGGTGTCTTTGGACAGGTATCCCATGAACACGTCGGTGATATTGTCTTTAGTAACAGAGCGCATCTTGGCCTCCTTAAATCAGGGCAAGGCTGAGGATGGGGAATTCGATCAGAATGAACAGAACGATCAGCATCACAAACGCAAAGGGAAGTGCGCCCATGAACACGTCCTTGAGTGATATCCGGTCGTCGTTGATCGTGGATTTAATGACAAAACACGATATGCCCAAAGGTGGAGTCAAAAGCCCGATTTCAGCGCCGACAACGGTGACGATGCCAAACCAGATCAATGACATATCAAGGGCTTCAGCCATGGGCAGGAACAGCGGGACAACGATCAGAATGATTGATGCCGTGTCCAGCAAAGTTCCCAGAAACAACATCAGCAGTACGTAAAGCAGCATGATCGCCCAGAAGGACGCCGAATTCCCCGCAAGCAAGTCCTGCAACTGATTGGGCAGCCCCGCCAGCCCCAGCATCCGGCTATAGATCGACGCGGCCGTGATTAGGAACAGGATCGCAGCCGTGATATGACCGGTCTCTAAGAGCGCGTTCCAGAATGCCTTCGGAGAAATGGACTTGCGCAATACTGCGATGATCAGCGCAACCAGCGCCCCGGCTGCACCTGCCTCAACCGCCGTTAGCCATCCTGTGTAGATCCCGCCAAGCACGATGGTGATGATGAACACTGTCGGCAGGGTCTTGGACGCGACCTCGCGCCCGGACATCCATTCGGTGTCCTCGACGACCCGCCCTCCAACGAACGCCGGCGTGAATCGCCCCATGACCCAAATCGCGCCGACATAAGCGATTGCTAGCATAATCCCGGGAATAACCCCCGCCAGAAACATATCCCCTACGGACTGTTCAGCGACGAAGGAATAGATAATCAGCATAGCAGAAGGCGGGATAATCATGCCTAAAACTGAGGACCCAGCCACCACGCCAACGGCAAAGCGCGGATTGTAAGACTGCGCCATCATTTGAGGGACCGAGACTTTGGTGAATACGGATGCCGACGCAATTGACGACCCTGTAACTGCGGCAAAGACGGCGTTGGCTCCAACGGTTGCCATTCCAATACCGCCTTTGACCTTGCGAAACCGCATTGTCATGACTTCATAGATGTCCCTGCCCAACCCGGCCTTTGAGACGATGAGCCCCATGAAGGTAAACAGGGGAATGGTCGCGAAACTGTATTCCATCGCACTGTCGCCGACCGCAACTTTCAGCAGGTTGAGCGCAAGCGTGAAGTTATCCCGCATCAGCCAGATCGACACGAACGAAACCACGCCCAGAGCAATCGGAATGTATACGCCTGCGTAAATCAGAAAGACAATGGCGACGACCGAGATCAGGCCAATCTCAATCGGCGTCATTCTGCAGCCTCATCATGTTCAGGGGTGCGGACAAGTTGCGGGCGGTCCTGCGCCGTGACGACCTTGAGCAGGAAAATCATGCAGGCAAGCGCAGTGCCGCACGCGATGACCAATTTGACCGGCCACCATGGGAGTGTGAAAAGACCCGGAACTCCGAAGTAGTCCTGCGTCTCCCACATATGAAGAAATTCAGGGAAGGTCACATAGGCAATCAATGCCATGAAGATCGCCGAGATGGCGTTTATGATGCGCCTCAGGTTTGCTGTCAGGCCGGGGCGGCGGTGGTGCATCAGGTTCAAGAAACCGTCCGAACGTGTCAGCCGGTCCACTCTGACCACGTCGGCCAATTGCAGAAAAACAATCATCACGACCGAAAACTGCACCATTTCGTAAGTGCCTCGAAGCGGAGCCGAAAACAGCCCGCGCGCAACGACGTCGACATTCAGAATGACCACCAATGCAAGGACAACTAGCGTGCCCAAGGCGTTGGCAGTGATTGCAAGCGAATTGGCGACCCGCGACAGGACGGCAACTGCGGTCTTCAGCATGTCTGGCCCCTTTCTCGGGTCGCCGAACGATTATTCGGCCGTCCAATCGCGCACACCAGTGAAACCGGCATCCTGAAGCTTGCCGAGATAAGCGGCCAGCATATCTGTACCCTGCTCGCCGTTCTCATTCAGCGTTGCTGCCCATTCCTGCGCAACATTGGGCATCGAATTTGCCCACGCAGCGCGGTCTTCGTCCGAGATTTCAATGATCGATCCGCCAGCTTCTACAAAGGCATCTCGTGACGCTGCGGCTCGATCCATTGCAATGCCTGCCACGTGGTCACGGTAATCGATAGCCACGGCCTTGAGTACGTCTTTGACCTCGTCGGGCAGATTTGCCCAGTAATCGGCGTTGACGGTGACTGTTTTTGTATTCACCGCGCCAAGGTCTGCCTTCAACATGTAAGGGGCTACTTCTACGATTTTGAACGTCTTGGAAGCTTCCGGCCAAATCATCACGCAATCGACAAGGCCGGTTTGAACCATGTTGTAGAAATCAGTGAGGCCTCCGCGAACACCAGCCGCGTCCTTGATACCCTCGAGATATCGCAGGTTCAGGCCGGCACCCGCGATCTTGCGTCCTTCAAGGTCTGCAACTTTCTCGACCGGCTCTGAGCAGAACATCTGATATGTGTCGAGCACAACGCCCGTCGCCAGATAGACCTGATTTTGCGCAGCGAACTCATTCTGCATAGCCGGGTATTCTCGCGCGATCTCGTCAACTGCCTTGGCCACTGCGCGGGCATCCGACGCAACGAATGGTGTCGAGCCCGAGATCCCCTGGCTAGGCAGCTTGGATGAATGGAAGATGGTTGTGACGATGCCAATGTCCCCCAAACCCAGCTGTATGCCTTCCAGAACACCTTTGGGTTTCACGATTGAACCGCCATAGTTCTCCTGCCAGTTCATCTTGTAGTTGCCGGACTCGGCCAACCGCTTATCCACTTCGGGAATAAAAAAGTTTGTGAATTCTTTCACCCACAAGGCCCGGTCCGGGTAACCATCAATTACGACAGCTGAAATGGTCTCTTCTGCTGCAACTGACAGTGCCATAGTGCTTGCCACGGCAACACCCAGCAGATTGCGCTTGGTCCAGTTTTTCATTGTCTCTCCTCCCAGAAAGATGGGTCTTTCAATTTCCACTAGTTTGCTTTGACCCAGTTGACGGTCAGGTCGGTGCCTGCCGCTTCGAACAGTTTTGCGATGGCGCAATACTTGGTTGTTTCGTTGCCCACACGTGTCAGCTCATCCTGACTGCTCGGCGTCTCACAATTCACGGTGAGTTCAATTTCGGGAAACGGAACATCAATCTCTTCTTCCATCAGGACACCGCGCCGATCCAGCCTGCATTTCGCGTCGATTGTCACAGTGCCAAGATCAATTCCCAAACGGCGCGCGTTTTTATGCCCGATGACGTTGGTGCAGGCGATCAGCGCTGCCATCGCGGTTTCAGTCGGAGACGGACCAAGATTTGTCCCGCCCCGCTCGACTGGTTCGTCGATAACCATATCCAGATCGCGTATTGGTATCTCAGTGCGCGCGTGTGTCGGGCACCGCGCTGTCGTGCGGTAAGTCACGACGGGTTTCACTTTCATGCCCACGGCAGCGCCTCCTCATGCATATGAACAAACCTTTTCAAACGGAAATCGCGGAAGTTTGTGGAACAAACCTGTTTCATCGGCGTAGCCCAGATTGCAAAGAAAGTTCGACCTGAGCGTCGTGCCCGCGAAGAATTCCTCGTCAACGATCTTGTTTGAAAAACCCGACATGGCACCAACGTCCAGCCCGACGGCCCGGGCTGCGATCATGAAGTAGGCACCTTGCAGAGTACCATTGCGAAACGCAGTGTCGGCTACGTATTCGGGATTGTCCACAAACAGGGGCCGACGATCTTCGTGCGGGAAAAGAAAGGGCAGTTCCTTCCAGAACTCCATGTCATACGCAATGATGGCAGTAACCGGAGCGTCCATCATTTTCGGCACGTTCTTCTGCTTCAACGACTTGGCAAGCCGCTCTTTGCCCTTGGCGCTTTTCACGAAAACAAAGCGGGCAGGCAACGTGTTCATGCTGGTCGCGCCGTTGATCGCGATGTCGTATATCTCTTCAAGCAATTCGTCAGAAACTGGCTTGTCAGTCCATGCATAGTGGGACCTTGACTCGCGTAAGATCAGGGCGATCGCATCATCCGACAAACGGGGAATACGTTCGCGCAGATCGCGATGATCTTGCTGCGCTTTGGCGCGAAGTGCCTCCAATTCTGCCCCGGTTGGTGCGCTCATGCTACGGCCACTTTAGACTTGGCGTCCTTTTCGTCGATGACGGGGCTGGCGCATATGCCGATGCCCTCAATCTCGACCTCGACGGTTTCACCCGGCTTCAACCAACGTGGATTAGGCTTTTTGGCGTGACCAACACCTGGTGGCGTACCCAACGCAATCAGATCACCGGGCTCGAGAGTGGTATATTCCGAGATTGTCGCGATGACCTGAGGAACCCCCCAGATCATGTTGGCGGTGTTCGAGCTTTGCAGGATTTCGTCCCCCACACGGCTTTCGATTTTCAGGCCGGATGCTCCTTCGGGCAAGTCTTTAGGCGTTACGGTGAAAGGGCCGATCGCACCCGTGTCATCGAAGTTTTTGCCGGGCGTCCATTGAACTGTTTTACGCTGATAATCCCGCAGCGACCCATCGTTAAACACGGTGTAGCCAAAAACATAATCCAGCGCGTCCGCTTCCGAGATATGGCGGCCACGTTTTCCAACGATCAACATAAGCTCGGCTTCGTAGTCGAGTTTCTCGGAACAGGCTGGCCGCACCATAGGCTGCCCTGCCGCCATGATTGAGTTTTTCCCTCGCATGAAAAGTGTCGGGTACTCCGGTAGATCGTAGCCGCCCTCCTTGATGTGGTCGATGTAGTTCAACCCCATGCAAATAATCGTGCCAGGTGCCGCCACGGGCAAGGCTGGCACAATAGAAGACACGGCCACTTTGTCTGCTTCGGCGATTTTATCGGCCAGTGAATCGGCCAGTTCCGGATTGGCTATCAAACCCATCAAATCGAAACCGACGGCGGGATCCAAAGCCGTTAAATTCACAGCGTTTTCACCGCTCACGACAAAAACCGCTGTGCCTTCCGAAGTCTCTCCCACTAGGTATTTCATTTTCACCATCCATGTCAGTTCGCTTGATTTTTGCCGACTATTTTGTCATATGTCAAATAATATCGATATTTTGAGGAGACGCCAATGGTTGCTTGGGCAGACTACAAATCAGAAGCGAAAGGCCGGGGCGCACTTGCTTTGGAGCTTTACGTTGCGCACAGCACACCTGCCAAAGCGCCGGAAGACGTAAAGACATCCCTTCCAGATCATCTGGCATATCAGGCACAGCTTGAGCGTTCCGGGCAGTTGGCTTTTGCTGGGCCAATGTCAGATGAATCCGGTGAGCATATGCAGGGGATGGGTCTCATCATCTATAGGGCCGACTGTCTCGAAGCCGCCCGAAAGCTGGCAGAAGATGACCCGATGCACAAAAGCGGGGCGCGCAGCTTTGTACTTCGGCGATGGATGATAAACGAAGGCTCACTGAACATCTCAGTCGGACTATCGACTGGAATGAGCGCTCTTAGCTAAGAGCTCCCATGAGATTGCGCCACGAAGAAGGGAAAGTCAGACATGGACGCCATGCTTGATACCGAGGGCAAAGAGACATCCGCCACTCATGGTGCGTATCGAAGGCTGAGAGCAATGATCCTGACTGGCGAGCTGCCGCCCGGTCAAAAGCTTAAGATCGAGCAGCTCCGCGGGCTGCTGGACACCGGTGCAAGCCCGGTTCGCGAAGCACTAAGCCTTTTGACATCGGACATGTTGGTGGAAAGAATTGACCAGCGCGGTTTCAGGGCGGCACCGGTAAGCAAATGCAACTTCGAGGAAATCCTTCTGTTGCGATGCAATCTTGAAGAAACCGCGTTGCGCGCGTCCATCGCCAATGCAGACTCAGCCTGGGAAGATAGGCTAGTTTTGCGGCACTACCACATGAAAAAGGCGGGCCAAAAAGGGGCACACGACTTTGAAGACGCACACAAGGCTTTTCATATGGCCTTGTTGGACAATGCGAGGCTTCCTTTACTGTTGCGGTATTGCTCGCAGCTCTACGACCTGAACATCCGCTATCGTTATCTGGCGGCTGGTGGGTCGAGTTACAAAAAGCGCGATATCAACGCAGAGCATCAGGAAATTCTAGACGCGGCACTGGATCGCGACGCAGAAGGCGCTAAGCGGCATTTGCTCGATCACTACCGTCGAACCGGTGAGTATCTGAGCAGTCAGATGGAGTCATGAAATGCAGCGGAACTGGTTTCTGGGCGATCTGCTTGATCAATTGTTCGACCGCCCCGGCAAGAAGCGGGGAAAAGATGACAAGCGATCCATATCAGAGCTGTGTGAAGCACTCTTGTCAGCAGAGGGTGAAGTATCGGGCTTCGTACTCGCATCCACGATCCTAGATCGATACCAAACCTTAGACGACCCGGAAAAACTGGACTTCTTCACCTATTTGAATGACCAGCTTGAGTTAGACGCGGATCAGCTTTCTGAAATGGCGCGCAGCTATGCCAAAGATAGAAGTGTCGATCTTTATAAAAGGCTTAGCGAGGCCGCCGAACCCCGACGGCAAGAATTGCTGCGCCGGCTGAATCAACCTTCTGGCGCGACGCATGAGCTTGTGGCAATGCGCGTTGCCCTGTTGA
Source organism: Ruegeria sp. BHSA163 (assembly GCF_059613365.1). Classification (NCBI taxonomy): domain Bacteria; kingdom Pseudomonadati; phylum Pseudomonadota; class Alphaproteobacteria; order Rhodobacterales; family Roseobacteraceae; genus Ruegeria; species Ruegeria sp. BHSA163. The sequence goes on along the minus strand of NZ_JBXWSJ010000042.1, from coordinate 10,572 downwards.
GTTTTCTCAGATCCAACCCCGAACTCAAGCGCACAGATGTAGATTTCGTGCATTTGCTGCGAAGTTGGTTCAACCGGGGGTTTCTTGTCCTCAAACAAATTAGTTGGGATACACCAGCCCGCGTTCTGGACAAGATCGTTGCGTATGAGGCGGTTCATCAGATTAACGATCTAGACGACTTGCGGCGCAGGCTTTACCCGCCCGACCGTCGCTGTTTCGCGTTTTTTCATCCCGCAATGCCGGATGAGCCGCTGATTTTTGTCGAAGTTGCTTTGACGGCTGAGATTCCGAACGCGATTGATGGGCTTTTGTCCGAAGTTCGAGAACCGATCGAACCCGAACAGGCAAAAGTCGCCGCGTTCTACTCCATTTCAAACTGCCAACGGGGTCTATCGGGTATCAGCTTTGGAAACCTGCTGATCAAACAGGTTGTGACGGAACTCTCGCGCGAGCTTCCGGGCCTCGACACATTCGTGACCTTGTCTCCGATACCGGGGATGATCCGGTGGTTGGCTGGCGAAACAGGGCACCCCGAGCATGGCCATGCCGCTGAAGCCGTACTTGCGGGAACAGCCCCTCCGAAGGACGTGCGGGCGATGGCCGCCCGATACCTGTTATTCGCCAAGCGCGAAGATGGGATGCCGCTGGATCCCGTGGCTCGCTTTCACCTGGGTAATGGGGCCGAGCTTCATGAACTGCACGCCGAGGCCGATCTGTCGCAGAACGGACGATCCCAATCCGGGGGCGCAATGGTAAATTACCTCTACGATTTGAACAAGACAGAACGTCACCACGAAGAATTTGCGACTCACGCCTCCATCGAAACCTCGCGTTCCGTGCGCGCGGCTTCAACCGCAGCACTTGCGGTCAGACTAAAGGAAAATACAGCGTGACTAACACTCTCTACGACAGCTTGTTTGCCAACCACGCGGGAAACAAGGCTCCGTTTCTTCAACTCGATGACGGTCAGTTGGTGTCATATGACGCGTTTCTGAACCGTGCCGCGCAGATCGCGCATGTTTTGAAGAACAGCGGAGTTTCTCCAGGAGACCGCATCCTTGTGCAGGCCCCAAAGTTGGCTGATACAATCGCGCTATACGCTGCTGCGGTTCAGGCAGGCGCTGTCTACCTGCCGCTTAATAATGCCTACACGTTGGCAGAATTGAAATATTTCATCGCCGATGCTCAACCTTCCATGATCGTTTGCGACAGCACCAACGAAATTGAGATCGGTAAACTGGCGACTCGCTTTGGCGCAAAGCTGCTGACCCTCGGCCGCGATACTTCGAGCCTGAGCCGCGAGGCTGACGCACAGCCCTGTGAGTTTGAAACCGTGGGTCGCGCCCCGGATGACCTTGCAGCTTTGCTTTATACGTCGGGAACCACGGGTCGCTCCAAGGGCGCAATGCTGAGCCATCAGAATCTTTTGTCTAATGCCCAAACTCTCGTGGAATTGTGGGGTATCACCAACACCGACCGTTTGATTCACGCGCTGCCGATCTTTCACACGCACGGACTTTTCGTAGCGATGAATACGTCGCTGCTCGCCGGTGCCAAAGTTCGGCTGATGGAAAAGTTCGACGCAAGCGCTATCGTGGAGGAATTGCCCAAGTCGACCCTTCTGATGGGGGTCCCAACTTTCTACACCAGATTACTGGCAGATGACGGTTTCACCAAACAGATCACACGAGGCATGCGCCTGTTCATTTCTGGTTCAGCCCCATTGCTGGCAGAAACCCATCTGGCGTTTGAAATGCGTACAGGCCACCGCATCCTAGAGCGCTACGGCATGACCGAAACGAATATGAACACCTCGAACCCCTATGGAGGTGAACGCCGCGCGGGAACCGTCGGCATGGCTCTGCCTGGCACCGAAGTGATTGTGACCAACCCTGAAACCGGAGACCCATTGCCACTGGGCGACGTAGGAATGATCGAAGTACGTGGGCCCAATGTATTCAAAGGCTATTGGCAGATGCCCGAGAAAACGGCGGCGGAACTACGTGAAAACGGCTTTTTCATGACCGGTGATTTGGGTCAATACAGCGAGGATGGCTACCTGTCGATTGTGGGCCGGTCAAAGGACCTTATCATTACCGGTGGTTACAACGTCTACCCCAAAGAAATCGAAGACGTCTTAAACGACATCGATGGCGTTCTGGAATCGGCGGTTTTCGGGATCCCCGACAACGACTTAGGGGAAAAGATCATCGCCACTCTGGTTGCTGAGCCAGGCGTAAAACTTGACACGGATCAGATTGCGGCAACCATCAGGGAAAGGCTCTCGCGCTTCAAACATCCGCGTCGCTACGAACTCGTCACGGAATTACCACGAAACACTATGGGGAAGGTTCAAAAGAACGTGCTGCGCGAACAGCACGCTAAGAAGGAACCGTTGCCGGCTGCATCCTAATAGACCTGCCTAGAAACTCTAACAAACCAAGATGTTTTATACGGCAATATCACCCTTCGGACTGCCAAACTCGTTAAGAGATTCGCAATTGGTACGGGAACAGCAACATTAGGCCAAATCGGTTTTCAGGTTCGTCGCGATTATTCGACGATTGGACCTGCGTCGAATTTAGCTACGCGCCTATGTGAAGAAGCAAAAGATGATCAGATATTGATTTCTTAGGGGACTGCCCACCAGATTGATTTTGACCTGCGTCCGGCTGGCCCTTTCAGTTTGAAGGGCACTGGAGGCTCCGTCGTCGCTTTTGAGTTGTGAGATTTTTGTTCAAATTATTGACCGCATTGGGCTCGGTGCGGTCATTCGCTGAAATGCCGCGAGCGACCGCAATGCGGACCAATCCGCCCTCAGATGGTATCGCTTGCATGTCTGCGTTACATTGGAGCGGTCGTCGCCTGGAACAGCTTGCAATTCTATCGCGACGGAAACCCGAATAGTGGATGTTCATGTCCGACACAATCCTTGCTGCTGAACCAACTATCCGCCTTATTGCCTTCCTGTCCGTCCTGGCGGCGATGGCACTTTGGGAAGTGGCCGCACCCCGGCGAAGACGGGATATTCCGCGCGTTGTCCGTTGGACAAACAACCTTGCGCTCGTAGTGCTCGACACTGCCATCCTACGGCTGACCTTTCCAATCCTCGCGGTTGGTCTCGCAGCCATGGCCGAGGATCGCGGATGGGGGCTCTTCAACAACATCGAGGCGTCGGTTTGGGTTGCAATCTTGGTCTCGATGCTGCTTCTCGATCTCGCAATCTACCTTCAGCATGTGATGTTCCATGCGGTACCGGGGCTTTGGCGGCTGCACCGGATGCATCACGCCGACCTCGATTTTGACGCGACCACTGGCTTGCGATTCCATCCGGTAGAAATCCTCATCTCGATGGGGATCAAGCTGGCGGTCGTAGCAGCCTTGGGGCCGCCCGCTGTCGCCGTGCTCCTGTTCGAGGTGATCCTGAACGCTACCGCTCTCTTCAATCACGCAAACATTGATTTGCCGCGTCCGGTGGATCGAATTCTCAGATGGGTGCTGTCAGACGAATTCGAACTCGTCTCTGGTAGGCCAGTGAGGCTGTCCTTTATCCCGCGCCAAGTTCGCGCCACTCGGCAAGAGCGGCGGATCGTGTCAGCTTGAAGGTGTCTCGGCTGGCGAGCGATCTTTCCTGGTTGAAGTGGTTATAGACAGAGGAATGGACGGAGGCGAATTTCTGCAAACTTCGCATACGCCTGAAACGCTGCATGGCGCGTTCTCTTCGTCGGAACGGCAGGTGCGAATTCTCAACGCGGTTGTTGAGCCACCTGCCCGTCTGTTGTTTTTCCAGTGCACCCATTTCTCTGAGCGCAGCTTTGTAGGATGCAAAGCGATCTGTGACGACGTTTTCCGCTTTTCCGTGCCGCTTCATCAATTTCTTGAGGAATTTCAGTGCTGCAGCTTTGTTTCTGCGCTTCGTGACAACGGCTTCCAGCACCTCGCCTTCGTGATCAACAGCTCGCCACAGATAGTGTCGCTTGCCATTTACCTTCACAAAAACCTCGTCGACATGCCACTTCCATTTCGAGAATGCACGAAGTTGCTGGACCCGTTTGCGTCTAATCTCAGAAGCAAACATTGGGCCGAACCTGTTCCACCAGTATCGGACGGTTTCGTGGCTCACGTCGATGCCTCGCTCATGCAGTAGATCTTCGACATTCCGAAGTGAAAGCGGAAACCGAATATACAGCATCACCGCAAGACGGATGATCTCGGGACTGGTCTTAAAGTACTTGAATGAGGCAGGTTTGGTCATGGGCAAAATCTATGCAACCGCCCTGCCCCGCTCAAGCGAAGTTCTTCTGACAAGACCGCCGCGCGGGTTCGCATGAACGTGTTTATTTCGAAATCGTCCGGTTCGACCTTCATGGACTCCGCGAGGCCATGGTCCAGGCCTTCATGCGCGCAACGAGCGAGTCCACGTTTCCAAGGGACAACATTTGAGCATGCGCCAATTCTAGGTCACCAGACTCTAAGAGTATTTTTACTGTGTCTTTGCTAAGTGACTGAAGCTTCTCGCGGTCAACAGAGAATATTCCGCCTGTTGTCGCGTTCTTACCTTTCCCAACTTCAAAATTTACCTGTACAGCCGAAAAAACACCCAAATCAGACAAAGTTTTACAAAAAGTCTCGGTCCTCCGTACTTCTCGCTGATATTTGGTTACGAAACTGAGCATGTCCTTGAGATAATTTGTTTCTTCACCATTCTTTTCAAAGAGACGTTGCCCACGATCATCCGAATTCACTCCGCCAAACGCTTCATCTATGCAAAGTACATAGGCATCTTCGTTTGGTTTCTTCGAGAAAACGAATGGGTACCGTCTCAGAAACGCAGGAATGTATCTACCATCCCAAAGGCCATCTTCTGCGACATACAGGTTTTCCTCATCTCTCAATCCTAGAAGCGCAACCGGCACAAAAATCGATCCCGACTTAGCGAAACCGATTGGAAATTCTCTCGCCAAGTGAGAAAATTCCGCGGTCATAGCTGGGACGGCATTGATTTCCTTCGCAAAAGAAAAATCTTCCCCAATATCCACGCTAAAATTTTCATGTCTAAGTTTGGATACAGGGACTGCGTTCTCATAAATGAGAAGTTGTTTGTCCATATTAGTCGCCTTTCCACTTGAATTCATTCGATATTGCCTCCAAGGCCGTTCGCCTCATTCATCCATTGTCGCGGAAACTTCTGCGCAAGCTTTCCGTAATCGGACGCGCCATTAGGTCAAATAGAGTCTGCTCTCCCGTTAGAATCATCACTTCAGCAGGCATTCCGGCAATCAATTCGATTTCTTGACCAATTGCTTCGATTTCAGACTGATCGACTTCAACTTTTGCCAAGAAATACGGTTCTCCAGTTCTGTCATCCGTGAGCCGGTCAGCAGAAATCGACCGGACCTGCCCATGAACTTGCGGGAGAAACCTTTGGTTGAACGCCGTCAGAACCACGCGCGCTCGCATTCCGGGTACAACTGCGTCAACGTCCTGTGGTCGGACACGCACATCAACTATCAAAGCCGCATTATCAGGCACCAGCTCCAAGATTGGCTCGCCCGGACGAACAACTCCGCCAATTTCCGTCGTGACCTGAACATTCATGACTCGACCAGAAATGGGGGCTGATACAAGAGTTCTTTCCAAAGCATCCCTTCGTTCAGGAAGTTGTGTTCGGATCGTCGCCAATTCGGCGCGAACTTCGGCGATCAGGCTGGCGGCTTGTTCCTTGACCTGCTGTCGTGTGGCGAGCAACTGAAGTTCAGTTTCTGAGATCTTTTGTCGATTTCGGGCGATTGATGCGCGGTTGGATGCTTTTAGACCGCGGATTTGGGCAGCTTCTCTTTGAAGGGCTAGGAGTTGCGGCATCCGCTGGAGGCCTTTCGCCATCAACTCTTCGGCCGTGGAAATTTCCGAGCCAATCAGATCAAGTTGCTCATTTTGTGCAGTGATCACGTCCTCAAGCCCTATTATTTCTTCCTCTAGTTGCGCAATCCTTTGTTGAAGAATACGTTCTCTTGCAAGCTGAACTTCGAGTGCATTCTTGAAAAGAGCCTCTTGTCCTTTTCGGGCCGCATCGGCGGCTTCGCTAGGAAAGAACAGCAACTCATCAGAAAACACGATGTTATCAGAACCAAGCTGTTCTGCTTCTAGTCGAGCTTCCACCGCCAATAAATACACCAGCCGTTCTTGAAGTTCCTCATATCTTGCCAAGGCACTGGTGTTCTGAAGCGTAACCAGCGGAGATCCTGCTGCCACGGTATCGCCTTCGCGGACGTGAATTTGCCGAATGATCCCACCTTCAAGATGTTGAACCGTTTTCCGGGATCCGTCCGGGCTGATAACACCCGGCGCCAGAGCTGCGCTTTGAAGCGTGGCGACGGCAGACCAAGTGCCAAAGCCACCAAAGAATATCAGAATAATGATGTAACCCGCCGTCCTCGTGCGCCGTGTTGCACTAGACAGCGCCTTTTCAGACGCCCCTCGACGTCGACGCCGGATAATCCGCCACAGAGCGAGAAACAACAACAATGCGACAAAGATCGCAATGAAACTACGACCCTGTTCGCTGAGGGTCCACGCCCCCTGGCCGTTTGGAAATGTTTCTGTAGAAATTCCTGAAAAGTCGATATTCCTAGGATGCAGACGACTCCAGTCGATATTGCCGAGGCTCCAACTGTTCAGACCAAGATCCTCCCAATTCATGACGCTTACCCCCTTGGAACCTGCCCAAGGGCGCTTTTGCTTTCTCCTGTCTGAGAAGAGGGAGATGCCTGCTTGCCATTCGATGTTTTTAGTAGTGATTTCAGTACTTCATCTCTTGGCCCAAACTTGGAAACCAGGCCATCGCGCAAAACAAGTACCTTGTCGGCCACCCGAAGAAGATTGGGCTGGTGGGCGACGATCACGATTGTGCAGCTCGCCTCTTTCAATTTGGTAAGCGCGCGAAACAGAGCCAACTCACCGTCACCATCCAAGTTGGAATTCGGTTCATCAAGAACCAGGAAGGCCGGATCTCCAAAAACGGCGCGCGCCAGTCCGACACGTTGGCGTTGGCCTCCCGAGAGGTTGGAGCCGTGCAATCCAACCTGGGATTCGTATCCGTCTGGCATTCCGAGGATCATTTCGTGCGCACCGATCAATTGAGCGGCCTCGACAATCTCGGCGTCTTTGGCTCCTCGCATCCGAGCGATATTTTCGGCGACTGTTCCCGGGAACAGCTCCACTTCCTGAGGTAGGTATCCGATCTGCGGTCCCATTTGTTCTGGATCCCAGCCAGAAATGTCCGCTCCATCAAGACGTACTGTTCCAAAATCCGGTCTGTAAGCACCAACCAACAATTTGCAGAGGGTTGACTTGCCCGCCCCGGAAGGGCCGATCAATCCACAGGCCTCACCAGGAGCTAGCTTGAAATCCACCCTTCGCAACACTGGCGCCGAAATACCTTTTGGCATGAATCCCGCTGCCTCGACCACAAGAGCTCCTCTGGGCCGCGGTAACTCGAGGGCTTGAATTGCGTCCGGTATCTGACGAAACATCGCTGCCAGACGCGCCCTCGCCTTGCGATATGAAATGAAACTCCGCCAAGCCGTAATAGAGCGTTCAATGGGATTTAGGGCGCGCGAAAGAATAATTGACGCGGCAATCATTCCGCCTGGGGTCAGTTCTGCAAATTGTACAAGCGCAGCGCCCGTGCCCAAGACCGCCACCTGCAGCATAAGTCTCAGCGCCCGAGACAGGTTGAACAATCGGGCGTTGGTATCGGCCAGCGCAACGCTTTCGGAACGAACGTGTTGTCTTTGATTCATCCAACCAGTGATTAATCCACCCGCCATACCCATCGGTAAAATCGTTTCGGCGTTAGAGACATAATCGCTAGCCGCCGCTGCAGATGCTCTTTGTGAGCGGATCACCCAGTCGTGCTTGCCCCGCGTGGCCCAGTCGTTAAGTAGGGCGACCGAGAAGAGCAGCAACGCTCCGGCAACTGCGATCGTTCCCAGTAACGGATGCAGAAGCCAGATGACTGCGACAAAGACCGGAGTCCACGGTGCATCGAGGAACGCCAGAATGGCCTCTCCACCTATAAAACTGCGGATGTCTGACACGTCATCGAGATTTGCCTGTGTGTGACTTTCTCGAAGTCTCGCTTGCATTGCGCGGTTTATAACGACCGGGGACAACTCCGCCTCGAGCCAATCGCCGACTCGCGTCAGAAGCTTTTTGCGCACCTGCTCCATCAATGCGTAGACGATGACGGCGACGATTATCATAAGGCTTAGCCAGATCAGAGTGTCCAGCGATCCACTGGGCAGCACCCGGTCAAAAATCTGCAGCATATAGACCGGGGTAGATAACAAAAGGATGTTTGAGAAAAAGCTGAACACGAACAGGGCAGGTAATTGCCCACGCACAGAACGCATTATCTGTTCGAAACGATTGATTTTCATGTCACTGGTTATCGTATCGACTTGTTACTACTGAAAACATCTGAAGCTTGTTGCCGCAGGGAATTTTTCGTCCACGGCGCCAATTATGCCACGATACTAGTATAGCTTCCACACGGGAGCCTACAGACCCCGATTGCGCCCGTCGCTTTCCAGAAGACGGTCTAGTTCAATAAATCATCAGGTCCAGACGTCTGAATCATCGGAATCTCCGATTTCGAGGCTAACCCAAAGGAACTTTTCACCTCGACCGAGTTTGGCGTTTTCGAAACCGTCATCATCCCCATATGTGTAAGCCAATGTCGAGTCGTTGCCAATGAGATTGCCGTTCGCATCGAGATCTTCGCCAGAGTAGATGAGTACCTGGTAATCCGACTGTTTTCCCTTATGGACAAAGGCATCATACCACTCGTTCTGGTCCGTTTTGTACCATCCGTCCTCGTCAGTGTATCCAGCCCACACCAGGTTTCCCGACTTGTAGACCTCTACGACCGCACCTTCTACGCCCTCTCCCCATTCATAGCCGCCGTTCTCGGTGCCGTCAGGTGTTATGCCATCGGCGCCATCGTCCCAGACAAATCCACCAATACCCTTAGCTTGGTACTTCTTGAAGTAATTGTCGTTGACAACCGAGTCTTCACTCGTTGCGATAATATCAGTTCCGTCCACGCCTGTGGTCGCGTAAAACTCGTGTTCCATCAGGTCCGGTACTTCGTTGGAGCCAAGAACGTTTGCGCCATCCGTGATCGCGCCAACTGCCGGCCCGTTGACAGCATCTTCTCCGCCAGTGGCATCGTTATTGAACAACTGCGCACCGTCGAAATCGTCCTCAGGTTCCCATTCCAGGTGCACATTGGCGACGAAGTTTCCTTCGATTGGCCCATTCAGCGCCAGGAATTCTTCATCAAAGATGATGTTGACGTCGAAGGTCCCGAAGTTTTCAGTGCCCGGATCGGTATCGACGATTACGTGTTCAAATGAACCTTCAGTCCAAAGGACACCGTCGCCATCCGGATCCAAGGGATTGATACCATCTGCCAAAAGATCGTGATCGTTGTAGTAGACGAATTGTACTTTGAACCCAGTCAGTTCGTCTTCTTCGTCAAAGAGCAGGCACATTTCGCCATTGTCACCTTCGCCGACGCCCAAAAACTCGTATACGTGCACTTGGGATTCGTGGAACGGCGACACCTGCATTTTGAAGTAGTCCGGAATGTGCATGGTCAGGACAAATGGTTCGTCGCCGTATCCAGAACCTTCCCCGAAGAGATTGTCGAAATCATCGATCACATTGTAGAAATACTGACCCGGCTGTGTGGAGTTATTGGTGTAGCCACCATGGACGTCCGGTGTGAACATGACGTCGAATTCACGTTGTTCGGTCGTGCCATCACGGTCGAACACGCAGAAACTGGAGTCGGTGAGATAACCGGAGTCCAGAATAGCATAGCCGGATGCATCGGAATCGGTAACTTCGCTGCCGGTGGTTCCTTTCGGATCAGCCGTAACCGTTCCGATGTTTTCATAAACCAATGGTGATGACGGAACAATCGTTCTGTCGTTGTCACCATCGCTACCATCGGCGTCTGACAACAGCACCCAAGTTTCGCCGACATCGAGAACATCGTCGGCCGGCGTAAGCCAGTGTTCACCCTCGTCCATCATGCCATTTTTGTTTGAGTCTTCTTCGGCGTAACCGTCACCGTCTGTGTCGACGCCTTCGAAGACCTTGTAAATAGACAGTCCGGAAGACAGAGGTGTCAAGAAATCGTCGCCCGTATCGCCCGGCGTACCGGCGTCGTCAACGAGAACAACGTTTTCGAGGGTCACGTTGCCAGTGTTGGTGATGTAATACTTCCACTGGATTTCGTCGCCAGGTTTGATCCCGGACAATCCACCGTACTCGGATTCGATAAAGCCATCGTTCGTATAAAGCACGGTGTATTTTTGGATGGCTATACCGGGATTGTAGAGAATGGGCTGCGCGGCGGAGTCGCTCTCGTCTTCCAGCTCGTTGGACGAGACCGTCGCGGTGTTGTCGATGTCGCCATCGCCGCCGCCATTGTTGTCGAGGTCGGACTGCAGCAGCGTGTAGGTGCCGGTGTAGGTCCAGCTCTCCCCGACATTGAGGATC
>NZ_JBXWSJ010000041.1:0-39933 GCF_059613365.1 Ruegeria sp. BHSA163 | reverse complement strand
GCAGTAGTCGTTCATGAATCGAACTCGGCGCGCTTGAACGATCGTCGGAACCTACGCAAGGCGTCTAAAGCATTGGACGAGGCAGGTTGGCCTGTTGGCGAAGGTAATCTGCGTCGCAATGCCGAGGGGCAGACACTAAAAGTCAACATACCATACCCGTCCAACCTCCCGACCTCGACCGCGACGATGATCGAGACCTATGTTCAGAACCTTCAGGCTCTGGGCGTGGATGCCTCGGCAGAAAAAGTCGACCCGGCCCAATACACCTTGCGTAGCCGTGAGCGGGACTACGACATGGTTTACTCAACCCGCTATGGATCGTTTTTGTCCACGGGTGGAGGCCTGAGCCAAATGTATGGATCAGAGGAGGCGGCATTCAGCCTTTTCAATCCGGCTGGTCTGGCAAGTCCATTGGTCGATGCAATTATCGAAGCATCCTTCGAAACCGACAATCAGGCTGATCAAGATGCGGCCCTGATGGCATTGGACCGAGCATTGCGTTACGAATTCTTCGTAATCCCAGTGGGGTACATCGCTGACTATTGGACGTCCTATTACGACATGTACGAGTATCCGGAAAACTTGCCCCCTTTCAGCCTTGGATATCTGGATCTGTGGTGGATCAACCCAGAAAAAGAGGCCGCTCTGAAAGCCAAAGGCGCGCTTCGATAACATGGGCGCCTATATCCTAAGACGTCTGCTGCTGGTCATTCCGACACTGCTGGGCATTATGGTCGTAAACTTCACGTTGGTGCAGTTCGTTCCCGGTGGGCCAATCGAACAGATTATTGCGCAGATTGAGGGTCAGGGAGACGTGTTCGCCGGGTTTGCCGGCGGTGGCGATGCCGGTGCAAGCGCCGAACCCGGAGGTGGCGTCTTTGACGACAAATATGTCGGGGCAAGGGGGCTGCCGCCCGAGTTCATAGCGGAGCTTGAAAAGGAGTTCGGTTTCGACAAACCGCCCCTTGCGCGGTTTCTAAGCATGATGGGCAATTATCTAACGCTCGATTTTGGTGAGAGTTATTTCAGGTCGATCAGCGTGATCGACTTGGTTTTGGAGAAGATGCCGGTTTCGATCTCGCTGGGTCTTTGGTCAACCTTAATTGCGTATCTGGTTTCGATTCCTCTGGGTATCCGCAAAGCCGTTAGGGATGGATCGCGGTTTGACACCTGGACCAGCGGCACGATCATCGTTGCTTATGCAATTCCCGGCTTCCTGTTTGCCATTTTGCTGCTGGTGTTGTTTGCAGGCGGATCTTATTGGCAGATTTTCCCGCTGCGTGGGCTGACATCCGACAATTGGGACAGCCTTAGCCTTTTGGGCAAAATAGCGGATTACTTCTGGCACATTGCGCTGCCTATTATCGCTCTGACAATCTCTGCCTTTGCTACACTGACCTTGCTGACCAAGAACTCGTTTCTTGATGAGATTAAGAAACAGTACGTTATGACCGCGCGTGCGAAAGGTTTGTCAGAGGGCAGAGTTTTGTATGGCCATGTTTTTCGCAACGCTATGCTGATCGTAATCGCCGGTTTCCCAGCGGTATTTATCGGTGTTTTCTTTGGCGGTTCGATCATAATCGAAACCATCTTCTCGCTTGATGGCTTGGGGCGGCTTGGGTTCGAAGCCGCGGTTGCGCGTGACTACCCGGTGATCTTTGGTACGCTTTTCATTTTCGGCCTTATGGGGCTGGTTGTGGGGATTATCAGCGATCTGATGTATGTGCTGGTTGATCCGCGTATCGATTTCGAAAAGCGGGAGGGGTAGATGGCTCTTTCCCCTCTCAATCAACGCCGCTGGCGCAACTTTCGCCGCAATGGACGGGCTTTCTGGTCGTTGATCATTTTCTCAGTTTTGTTTGGCGTGTCACTCTTCGCGGAATTCATCGCTAACGATAAGCCAATTTTGGTGAAGTACAGGGGTGAGTTCTACACGCCGGTTTTCAATTTTTATGCGGAAACAGAATTCGGCGGCGATTTCCAGACCGAAGCGATTTACAGAGACCCCGAGGTTCAGTGCCTTATTGACAGCGGTGGGCTGGACCAATGTTTCGATGACCCGGAGGGGATCATTGAAGAAATCCAGCAAGGCACGTTCCAGGCCGAAGGATTTGAGCGAGGCTGGGCCATTTGGCCGCCTATTCCTTATTCCTTCAACACCAGTGTGGACCGCCCTGGGGCCGCTCCTTTGCCGCCCAACGGACAAAACCTGCTAGGGACCGATGACACTAAAAGGGATGTCCTGGCGCGTGTTATCTATGGTTTTCGCCTGTCGATCTTATTCACATTGATAGTCACGGGCGCAGCCAGCCTGATAGGAGTTTTCGCAGGCGCAATCCAAGGATTTTTTGGTGGTTGGCTGGATCTGATTTTTCAACGGATTATCGAGATATGGTCGGCGACACCGTCTCTTTATGTAATCATCATTATGTTCGCGGTTCTTGGGCGAAGTTTCTGGCTACTGGTGATCCTAATGATCCTGTTCTCGTGGACTGGGTTGGTCGGCGTGGTCCGAGCGGAATTCCTACGAGCAAGAAACCTTGAATACGTGCGGGCCGCACGGGCGCTGGGCGTGGGGAACATGACAATCATGTTCCGGCACATGTTGCCCAACGCGATGGTTGCGACTTTGACTTTCATGCCTTTTATCGTGACAGGGACCATAGGCGGGCTTGCCTCGCTGGACTTTCTTGGTTTTGGCCTGCCGTCATCGGCCCCTTCGTTGGGTGAATTGACCTTGCAGGCTAAACAAAACCTTCAGGCCCCATGGCTGGCTTTCACCGCCTTTTTCACCTTTGCCATTATGCTGTCCTTACTGGTGTTCATATTTGAGGGCGTCCGCGATGCGTTTGATCCCAGAAAGACTTTTTCATGAGCTTGCTGGACGTGAATAATCTCAACGTTTCGTTCCGGCAGGACGGAAAGATATCGGCCGCGGTCAAAGCTGTCTCGTTCACTGTGGATCGTGGCGAAACCGTTGCGCTGGTTGGGGAATCAGGCTCGGGGAAATCTGTGTCCGCTCTGAGCACCGTCTCGCTTCTAGGCGATAGCGCGGTTGTCGAAGGTTCGGTCACGTACGATGGCCATGAGATGATAGGTGCATCCGAAGACCGCCTCATGCAGGTACGAGGCAACGACATCAGTTTCATTTTTCAGGAACCGATGACGTCGTTGAACCCATTGCACACAATCCAAAAGCAGATGGCCGAGTCTCTGGCCTTGCATCAGGGCGTTTCGGGAGATACCGCGCGTGAACGGATTGTCGAGCTCTTGACCAAGGTCGGTATCCGCGATCCCGAAGAACGGCTGGACAGCTATCCACATCAGTTGTCAGGTGGCCAACGGCAGCGTGTCATGATTGCAATGGCCTTGGCTAACAAGCCGGATATTTTGATTGCAGATGAACCAACCACTGCATTGGACGTGACGATTCAAGCGCAGATTCTCGACCTGTTAGCCGAATTACAGAAATCCGAGAATATGGGGATGCTGTTCATTACCCACGACCTAGGCATCGTGCGTCGGATTGCCGATCGGGTTTGCGTAATGAAGGATGGCGAAATTGTCGAGACTGGCCAAACTTCCGAAATATTTGATAATCCGCAGCATCCGTACACGCGTAAGTTACTGGCAGCGGAACCTTCAGGCAGCCCCGAACCAGTAGACGCAGACGCAGAAGAAGTGACCCGGACAGATCACCTGAAGGTTTGGTTCCCAATTCAGCGCGGATTTCTGAAGCGGACCGTCGGATATGTGAAAGCGGTCAACGACGCGACGCTGAGCGTGCGCGCCGGCGAAACGCTGGGCATAGTTGGGGAAAGCGGCTCGGGTAAAACAACTTTGGCATTGGCAATCATGCGTTTAATCGCATCTGAGGGCGGAATTACCTTTCGCGATCAGGATGTTCGTAGCTGGTCCACGCGTGAGTTGCGCCGCCTACGCAAGGATATGCAGATAGTGTTCCAAGACCCTTTCGGGAGCTTGAGTCCGCGCATGACATGTATGCAGATCATTGCGGAAGGTTTGGCAATCCATAAGGTAGACCCGGGCCGCCAACCCCGTGAGTTGGTTGCGGACGTGATGACCGAGGTTGGTTTGGATCCAGCAACAATGGATCGTTATCCACATGAGTTTTCCGGTGGGCAGCGTCAGCGCATTGCAATAGCCCGCGCGATGGTGCTACGCCCGAAATTGTTGGTTCTTGATGAGCCAACAAGCGCGTTGGACATGACCGTTCAGGTGCAGATTGTTGATCTGCTGCGTGATCTGCAACGCAAATATGGTCTGGCTTATTTGTTTATCAGCCATGACCTTAAGGTTGTCCGGGCGATGTCACACAATGTCATTGTAATGCGGAATGGCGACGTAATTGAAATGGGCACTGCCGACGCATTGTTCGAGAATGCTCAGACTGAATATACTCGCGAACTGATTTCAGCGGCGGGCTGAACACGGCCCGCCAAACTGGGATCAAGCGCTGGCCATCTTTTCCTTTTCCGCCGATTTGGGAACAGGGCCGCGCAATTCTTCGTAATGATCGAATTGCAATTTAACCCAACCGGTTCCGCGGGTTGCGCTGGCTAGAGTTCGATGCAATTCATCTTCGGCGACAGCAGGAAGTTGCGCGTTGAAGATCTCCCAACCGGAAGCGTTCGGATTTCCTTCGAATCCCAATACCTGCCCTTGCAACGAACTGATGGTGGGCACGAGATCGCCAACAAAATCGGACGGCAAATGGATTTCTGCATTCAGAATTGGTTGCAACACAACAGGCTTGGCCTGCGGCAAAGCCTCGCGTACTGCGTTTTTACCAGCAGTCCGAAACGCATAGTCAGAGCTGTCGACATTGTGGTGTTTACCGTCACTCAACGTTACTTTTACATCCACCACTGGGAAGCCTTCGGGACCTTGTACCAGAGCGTCCTTGGCGCCATGTTCGACTGATGGAATGTAGTTTTTCGGCACCGCGCCGCCTTTGACTATTTCTTCGAACTGAAAGCCAGATCCGCGGGGTAGTGGAGCAATTGAGATCACGACATCGGCAAATTGCCCCGCACCTCCTGACTGCTTGCGGTGGCGATGGCGATGTTCAATCGGCGCGCGGATCGTTTCGCGGTAGGCGGTTTCGACTGGATCTGCGGCAATTTCTATACCGAAATCCTCTGACAGTTTTGCGGTAACCCGGCGCATATGCTGAGGTCCCTGAGAACCTAGAACCGCGTGACCGCTTAACTCGTCTTGCTCCAGATACAGCCCAGGATCGATTTCTGCCATACGGCTGAGCGCGTTTGAAAGGCGAACGTCGTCACGCTCGTGTGCGGGCGAAACGACCTGACGGTGCGCAACCGGATGCGACGACGCCCATTCCGGCAACGGTGTCGCCAATTTACTGTCATAAAGATTGCCAGGGTTAAGGTGGTCCGACTTTACGGCCAACCCGATCTGACCTGCCTCAAGCGAGCCGATTTGAGTTTTGGCATCAAGTGTCGTCAGGTTACCGACTGTTTCACCGCCCAAAGACTCGTGTGCCTTGACACCATCACCCAATCCCCGAAGAACGATGATTTTTCCGATATGTTTCTTCACGTCGGCAAAACCAGCGATAGCGCGTGCGTTTTCTTCCGCTTCGTCGCGCCCCGCAGCGATGTCGAACTCAGGCGCCTCGTGACGCAATGCTTTCATCAGTCGCGTCAGACCATTGCCATGGCTTGCGGCACCAAGGCACGCTGGGATCAGCTGGTGCCTTTGCAATACCTGCGCAGCCAAATCGTAGACTTCGGCGCTGGGCGGTTGTTTGTCCTCGATCAGCTGTTCCAGTAAATGATCGTCGAAATCGGACAAAGTCTCTAGTAATTCTGTGCGGGCTTCCTGCTCGCGATCCTCGACTGATTTGGGCAGCTCGATCAAAGCCGAAGGCTGGCCCTCTTGATACTTCCAAGCGCGTTCCGAGATCAGGTCAACAGCGCCAACGATCGTGTCGCCTTCGCGGATTGGAACTTGCCGCAAGGCGATATGGTGCGTGCAGTATGTTTGGAGCGCCGCGATAATGTCACGAATGCGGCCGTTCGGATTGTCCATCCGGTTAATAAAGAGGAAGCACGGTATACCTGCCTCTTCCACCAACCGTAGGTAAGGAGCGCATAGAACTGCGGCATCCGGGTCAGGTGGAACGACCACTACAGCGGCGTCTGAAATGGCCATTGCAGGGCCAACGTAGGCCAGCGCGTCGCCGCCTCCGTCCACATCAATCGCGCACCAGGGCTCGTCCAGGTAAGAAAAACCGTGCAGGTGCACGGTTCCGGAAACATCGAATGTGGTGGGCCGCCCGTCGAGGCGGCTGATAGCCTCGACCAGAGTGGATTTGCCCGATTGGCTGGGGCCGAGGACGGTGAAAACGCGCATGAGTGCTGTCCCTCTTTCAAGTTGCATCATAGCTGCACGAAAAAGGCGGTCCGACACTGTGCGTCGGGCGGAACTGTCTGCAGATTTGCCTGCCTCAGGCCGTGGAATGTTGGATTTCCCACGTTCTGAGTGTGGAGAAAATCAGAGGTACACGTCAAGCCCCTGCAGATTAGGCGGTAAAACAGCTTTAAATTGCAGAACTATGGCCAGCTTTGCTTAGGTCATATGCGTCAAATTTACGGGCGATCATGCGGGTCAGTGCGCGAGCTTCGGGCGGAATGACAAGTCCTGCGTCACTAACATTTAGCAACCCATCAAATTCAGCGTTCACCGCATCGTACATCTGGATCAATTCAGAGCTGGTAACATCATGATCCCGCAAAATCTCGGTTGAATCGATTTGGAAATCGCACATTAATGCTTCGATCATGCGGGCCCGAAGAATGTCGCGACCCTTGAATACATGCCCACGCGCTGTCGAAAAGCGTTCAGCACGGATGGCTTTGATATAGGCTGACGTGGCAGCGGCATTCTGTGCGTATCCTTGTGGAAAGCGTGAAATCGAGCTGGCACCCAACCCGATTAGAACCGGAGCATCGTCGTCCGTATAACCCTGAAAATTCCGTTTCAGGCGCCCGGTGCGTTGCGCACGGGTCAGGCCGTCGTCCTTTGTCGCGAAGTGATCTATCCCAATTTCAGCATAGCCATCCCATAAAAACAGGCGCCGCGCGGTTTCGAATAAATCCAGCCTTTGCTCGGGCGTCGGTAATGCGTCCGAAGGTATCATCTGTTGGCGTTTTGCCATCCAAGGAACGTGAGCATATCCATACAAGGCTACCCGGTCTGGTGACAGTGACAGAAGTTTCTGGACGCTTTCGGTCATCCGTGACTTGGATTGGTTCGGTAAACCAAAGAGAATGTCGGCGTTCAGGCTCGAAATCCCCCTCGCTCGGATCATGTCTACTGCACGGCGAGTGGTGTCATAACCCTGAATACGACCGATTGTCTTCTGAATCTCTTCATCAAAGTCCTGAATTCCTATCGAAGCGCGGTTCATGCCCGCTTCGGCCAGTGTATCCAAGCGGGCCTCATCAATCTCGTTTGGGTCGATCTCAACTGAGAACTCACCGCAGCGTCCCAAAGGAACCGTTTCTTGAATGCGCGCCGCCAGATCTCGCATTAGCTCAGGCTTCAACAAGGTTGGCGTTCCGCCACCCCAGTGCAGCCGCGACAGTGTCACACCCTTTGGCAGCCGTGCAGCGAGCAAATCCAGCTCGGCTTTCAGAACATCCACATAGGCAATTACTGGATTGTCCGTTTGGGTTCCCTGCGTTCGGCAGGCGCAAAACCAGCAAAGCCTGCGGCAAAAAGGCACGTGAATATAAAGTGATATGGCGCTGTTCGGTCTTATGCCCGATATCCACGCGCCAAATGTGTCGGAATCCACGTCATTGCTGAAATGTGGGGCTGTCGGGTAACTTGTATAACGCGGTACTTTAGCGTCAAAAAGTCCAAGCTTTGCCAATTGCGGTTTTACTATCATGGCAATCCCGGTATACCGGAAGTCGCTCTGGTACTTTGACCGAGATCAATTGGGAATGTGAATGACACTCAAGGCCCTGTATGAGCATACAAATTGCGAAGAGTGCCCCATAAGGCATCGGGCCGTATGCGCGCATTGCGAAAAAGACGAACTCGAAGCGCTGGAAAAGATCAAATACTATCGCAGTTTTGAAGCCGGTCAGACGATTATTTGGTCAGGTGATCCAATGAACTTTGTTGGTTCGGTCGTATCTGGTATCGCCTCTCTGACACAAACCATGGAAGACGGACGCACGCAGATGGTCGGCCTGTTGCTGCCAAGCGATTTTGTAGGTCGTCCGGGCCGCGAAACAGCCCCGTACGATGTACAGGCAACTACTGATGTTGTGATGTGTTGTTTCAGAAAAAAGCCGTTCGAGGAGATGATGGCCAGCACTCCCCATATTGCCCATCGCCTGTTGCAGATGACATTGGATGAGTTGGATGCAGCGCGAGAATGGATGCTGGTATTGGGACGCAAGACCGCGCGTGAAAAAATCGCCAGCCTTTTGTCGATCATTGCGCGCAGGGATGCATCGGTTAACAAGACCGGCATTACTGGACCAATCGTCTTTGACCTTCCGCTAACGCGCGAGGCGATGGCCGATTACCTGGGCTTGACGCTTGAAACCGTAAGTCGCCAGATATCGGCCCTGAAGAAAGATACGGTTATCACCCTTGAAGGTAAGCGCCACGTCACCATACCCGATATGGGCCGCTTGATGGAGGAAGCGGGCGACGATGCCGACGGAGGTTTTCTAGTCTAAGGGCGCTGCAGAGTTCAATTGCTTCAGGAGAGTTTCATGGAATTTTCTAGCGTTTTGGCGATGCTTTTCATCGGCGCTATTGCTGGTTGGCTATCCGGAAAGATTATGGAAGGACGCGGTTTCGGCCTTATAGGTAATATTATTGTTGGTATCGTTGGCGCGTTTCTTGCCGGCACCGTCTTTCCTGCGCTTGGATTTTCTGTTGGTGGCGGACTATTTTCATCGTTCTTTTTTGCAACGATAGGAGCCGTGATTTTACTGTTCCTAATCGGGTTGGTCCGAAAGGTTTAAACGCGAAATGGCCGCTCAATCTGGCGGCCATCGAACGAGATCGGCACCTGCATCAGTGAGCCATAAAGATCGGGACAGCCGATTGTTCTAACATGTTGCGGGTTGCACCACCCAGAATGGCTTCGCGAAACCGAGAATGACCATAAGCTCCCATCACGATCATGTCGGCTTCTGTATCGGCGGCATGTCGGTTAAGAATGTCCGAAACCCGGGTCATCGTCTTGCTGAGCACGTCAATCTCGCATTTAACACCGTGCCGCGAAAGCATCTGTGACAGCATCCCACCAGGATCAGACCGATCTGGTCCGTGACGTGGCGGGTCGATCACGACAATCCGCGTTAGTTCCGCCTGTTGCAGAAAGGGCAACGCGCGGCGAATGGCTCGCATGGCTTCGACGCTTTCGTTCCAACCGACAAGAACCGTGCTGGGCGTTACAACAGGCTCAATGTCTTCTGGTACAATCAGTACCGGTGCATGTCCTTCGAACAAGGCGGATTCGACAATAGGTTCTGCTTCGGTCCCACAATCCTGTCCATACGGTTTCGGCAGTACGACAAGATCAGAAAACCGGGAACGGTGGGCGACGTGGCGGCCAATATCTGCGATCTGCGCAACGCCATTTTCGGCCGACCATCTAACTCCGGTTTTGCCAAGATAGTCCTTTGCAAAAGCCAGCAAGCTGTCTGCCTCGGCATTTGCCCGGGTCAGTGATTCCTGAAGAATCAGAGCGTTTGCTCCTGCGTAGTAATATCCGGTCTGCGTTCGGTCGACGCCCAGACAGAGAGCTTCGGCATGTGCATCTTGCGCGTCCGCCAAAACGGCGATCTGGGCTAGTGCCGCTCGTGCTTTTTCCGTTTCGGTCATAACCGTGAGAAGAGATTTGTACGCCATCTTGACCTCATTCACTTGGGTAACTTGGATCGCGAGACCAGTTAACCCATTCAATTATTTATGCGTGTCACAGAATTCAGGTTATTGTCTTGATACAGATCAAAGCAGTATTGGCTGCCGTCCGACAGAACTGCAGCCAGTCAAATAAGTTTCGCACGGCACGAGAACCGGGCGAGGCACGGCAAAGGGACGCAACATGTCGAATTACATCAAGCTGATCGTGCTTGGTCTTGTGGTGCTATTTGCAGCCATAGGATCCAATTATGCACGGGATTTGGCGTATCAGGTGCATGCGATTCTGGTGATGCTAATCGCCGCAGGATTGTTCATCTGGACGCTTCGCAACACCGATGAGCCAGATATTATTGTAGATCGCTCGGCGGAATACATGGATGACGTCATCCGATATGGCGTGATCGCGACGGCGTTTTGGGGCGTCGTTGGTTTTTTGGCGGGTACGTTCATTGCGTTCCAGTTGGCTTTTCCCGGGCTAAACTTTGAATGGGCTCAGGGTTATCTGAATTTTGGCCGTCTGCGTCCGCTGCACACGTCGGCGGTAATTTTCGCATTCGGCGGCAATGCACTGATTGCGACGTCTTTCTATGTGGTGCAACGAACCAGTGCCGCCAGATTGTGGGGCGGTAACCTGGCATGGTTTGTGTTTTGGGGTTACCAGTTATTCATTGTTCTGGCCGCGACAGGCTATGTGCTTGGCGGCACACAGTCCAAGGAATACGCAGAGCCTGAATGGTATGTTGATTTGTGGCTGACAGTCGTCTGGGTCGCATATCTGGCCGTATATCTTGGCACGATCGTAAAACGGAAAGAGCCTCATATCTATGTGGCCAACTGGTTTTACCTGGCCTTCATCGTTACGGTTGCAATGTTGCATCTGGTGAACAACATGACAATTCCGGTCAGCATCTGGGGATCGAAATCGGTCATCGTTTGGTCCGGTGTGCAGGATGCTATGATCCAGTGGTGGTATGGTCACAATGCTGTCGGCTTTTTCCTGACCGCCGGTTTCCTGGGGATGATGTACTACTTCATTCCGAAACAAGCCGAACGTCCGGTGTTTTCATATAAATTGTCCATCATCCACTTCTGGGCGTTGATCTTCCTGTATATCTGGGCAGGTCCACACCATCTGCATTACACTGCGTTGCCGGACTGGGCCTCGACGCTGGGCATGGTGTTCTCAGTCGTGCTTTGGATGCCGTCTTGGGGTGGTATGATCAACGGACTGATGACGTTGTCAGGTGCTTGGGATAAGCTACGTACCGATCCGATCATCCGAATGATGGTTATTTCCGTGGGCTTTTATGGCATGTCCACCTTCGAGGGTCCGATGATGTCGATCCGTGCGGTGAACAGCCTCAGCCATTACACCGACTGGACCATTGGCCACGTGCATTCGGGCGCGCTGGGCTGGAATGGTATGATAACCTTTGGTGCGCTGTACTTTCTGGTGCCTGTCCTGTGGAAGCGCGAGCGCCTTTATTCGCTGCAAATGGTCAGCTGGCACTTCTGGCTCGCCACCATCGGCATCGTGCTGTACGCCGCGTCGATGTGGGTTACCGGCATCATGGAAGGCCTGATGTGGCGCGAAGTGGACGCCAATGGTTTCTTGGTGAATTCATTCGCTGACACAGTTGCAGCCAAGTTCCCAATGTACGTGGTGCGCGGTTTAGGAGGAGTACTGTTCCTCGCTGGCTCGGTAATCATGTGCTACAACCTGTGGATGACCGTCCGTAAGGCACCGGCCAAAGAGGCCAGCCTGACCGTCGCGGTCCCGGCTGAATAAGGAGGGCCGGAGCAATGGCAATTCTCGACAAACATAAAATCCTCGAGACCAATGCGACCCTCCTGCTGATCTTCAGCTTTTTGGTCGTTACCATTGGTGGCATCGTTCAAATTACCCCGCTTTTCTATCTTGAAAACACCATCGAAAAGGTTGAGGGCATGCGTCCTTACACCCCTTTAGAGATGGCTGGCCGGGAAATTTATCTGCGCGAGGGCTGCTACGTCTGTCACAGTCAGATGATCCGTCCGATGCGGGATGAGGTCGAACGTTACGGACATTATTCGCTGGCCGCTGAATCGATGTATGACCATCCATTTCAATGGGGGTCAAAACGGACGGGGCCAGATCTGGCCCGCGTTGGCGGCAGATATTCGGACGATTGGCACGTTCGGCACCTGCGAGATGCCCAATCTGTGGTGCCGGAGTCGGTGATGCCAAAATACGGCTTCCTCGAAAACCGAAAGCTGGACGGTGAGTATATCGGCGACATTATGGCTGCAAATGCGGTTGTTGGAACGCCTTATACAGAAGAAATGATCGCGAATGCTAAGGCCGACTTCCGTGCCCAGGCTGACCCGGACAGCGATTATGACGGTCTGCTTGAAAGATACGGCGATAAGGTGAACGTGCGAAACTTTGATGGCCAACCCGAGTTGACCGAAGCGGACGCGCTGATCGCGTATTTGCAGATGCTGGGTACTTTGGTCGATTTCTCGACTTTCACCCCGGACCCGAGCCGCTAGGGAGGGTGCAATGGAAGAATACACAATCCTAAGGCAGTTTGCGGATAGTTGGATGTTGCTGCTGCTCTTTGCCTTTTTCATAGGCATCGTCATCTGGGTTTTTCGCCCAGGTGCCAGCAAAGAGTACAAAGACACGGCGAACATTCCATTCCGCCATGAAGACAAACCCGCCACATCCAAGGAGGCGCGGAAATGAGCAAGACACCTGAAAAACAACCGGGTGATCCGCAGACAACCGGTCACAGCTGGGACGGTCTGGAAGAGTTTGACAACCCGATGCCGCGTTGGTGGCTTTGGACGTTCTACGCGACTATTTTTTGGGGCGTGATTTACACGATCATGTATCCCGCGTGGCCTTTGGTTCAGTCGGCTACAGCTGGTGTCCTGGGGTGGTCTTCACGTGCTTTGGTACAAGAGGAGATGATCGCTTTCCAAGAGGCGAACGCGCCCTTGAACGCGAAGCTTGTAGAAACCCCGTTGGATAGTATCGCAAGCGATGCAGAGCTTCAGCAATACGCCGTAAATGCGGGCGGCGCGGTTTTCCGTACGTGGTGCGCGCAATGCCACGGCTCAGGCGCGGAGGGTGCTTCGGGTTTCCCCAACTTGTTGGATGATGCTTGGCTGTGGGGTGGTACGATGGAAGACATCGAATACTCGGTAGCCTACGGCATCCGCAACGAAGAAAGCGACGATGCGCGGTACTCTGAAATGCCTGCATTTGGCGAAATCCTTGAGCAAGATGAGATAACACAAGTTGTTCAATACGTAATGTCTTTGACAAATGCGCAGACAGATGACGGTGCAGCGCAAGCCGGCGAAGTCGTCTATGCGGACAATTGCGCGGTTTGTCACGGTGAAGACGGTAAAGGCGATGTTACTCAAGGCGCGCCGAACCTGACAGACGCGATCTGGTTGTTCGGCGGAAGTGAGCAGGAACTGACTGAAACGGTTACTTACAGTCGCTACGGTGTGATGCCCGCATGGGAAAACCGCCTGACCGAAGCACAAATCCGAGCAGTTACCGCCTATGTGCATCAGCTGGGCGGCGGCCAGTAACGATATGGAGATACCTTCGGACGGCTTTTCGCCCGAAGGTCTCGGCACCGGTTGTATCATCTGTTCGCGCGTTTCCTGAACAGCCGGTGCCGATTTTTCAAGAATATAACCTAGAACCGATTGGGTCCAGAAACTGGTTTGGTTCGGCAATCACAGATGGCGCAAGTCGATATCGCGTTTTCTTTGCAGCCACCAGTGGCCATTGGGTAGCCAATGTCGTTTCGCACTCTTGCGTCGCGGCGCATCCACGATGGTCGGTGCGTTAATGCGCGTGGCGGTCATGAACGATTTTGCGTAGATCGATAGCATAGAAACTCTCCTGCATGTGTTTGACAACTGCTTTCAAGATTGACCTTTGACGGTAGAAATGCGACTCAATTACTATTTCGATATGTAAGTCTGGATTACATATGAATTGGAAATCACTTCCGCCTTTGACATCGTTGAGAGCATTCGCTGCGTTCGCAGAAAAGAAAAATGTTGTTCAGGCCGGAGTCGCGCTAAATGTTAGTCACGCTGCAATAAGCCAGCAATTGCGAGTTCTGGAAGAGCACATGGGAGTCGCGCTGTTGGATCGAAGCGGTAAGACCATGTCGTTGACCGCTGAAGGCGAACACCTCGCCCGCGCTTTGCATCTGGGGTTTGGGGCGATAGGCGTAGCGGTCGAAGAACTCGTCCGATCAGGTTCAGACCGACCGGTGCATGTTTCCCTGACATCTTCATTCGCCGCATCTTGGCTAATGCCTCGGCTTCCTGCGTTTCGCGCAGTCCATCCCGAAATTGGCCTAATTCTGGATCCTTCCCCAGAGCTGGTTGAACTGCGCCCGGGCGGAGTTGATATTGCGATCCGTTACGGTGAAGGCGGTTGGTCAGGTGTCGACTCGCAAATGCTGCTCAGGTCTCCGATGGTGATAGTGGCTGCGCCGGAGCTTTTGGAAGACAAGTCCGACTGGACCCCTGCCGATTTGGCCGAGCTGCCCTGGCTGCAAGAGGTTGGTACAACCGAAGCGTCGATGTGGCTTGCTGGCCGCGGTGCGGAAATTGGGCCGGGTGCAGGCCGTATCGAAGTTCCCGGAAATTTGGTGTTAGACGGCCTAAGGGCAGGGCAGGGCGTCACTATTACTGTGCGACACTTTGTCGAACAGGACATTCTGAATGGTCGAATTGTTGAGCTATACTCAGAGCCAGACGCAGCCGGATACCATATTGTTACGGCCCGATCTCCGATGCGGGCAGAGGTCAAAACATTCGTAGGCTGGCTAAAACGGCAAGCTCGGCAGGTGTGACAAAAGGTGTCTTTGTGATGTGCTTTTGACCCAAATCAAAGTTCTTGGTTGTATGATCTGGAAGAAGTCGCCTGAAAAAGCCAGAACCGGAGCCACCTTGTGAGCGATTCCAACCCAGCCCCGAGCCTTTACGCGGCCAGGGAGCCGATCTTCCCCCGGCGCGTATCCGGGCCATTTCGCAACCTGAAATGGATCATCATGGCGGTCACTTTGGGGATTTACTATCTGACGCCGTGGATCAGGTGGGATCGTGGGCCAAGCCTGCCAGATCAAGCAGTGTTGCTGGATTTGGCGAACCGTCGCTTTTATTTCTTCTGGATCGAGATTTGGCCGCATGAATTCTACTTCGTTGCAGGGCTTTTAATCATGGCGGGGTTGGGGCTGTTTCTGTTCACGTCGGCGTTGGGCCGGGTGTGGTGCGGATATGCTTGCCCTCAAACTGTTTGGACGGATCTGTATATTCTGGTTGAGCGCTGGATCGAAGGCGATCGGAACGCGCGATTGCGATTGCATCGGCAAAAGAAACTGGATCTTAGAAAAGCACGATTGCGATTGACGAAATGGGTAGTCTGGTTGCTGATCGGTCTGGCGACAGGCGGGGCCTGGGTTTTCTATTTCGCTGACGCGCCTACCTTGGCGCGCGATCTGATCACCGGAAACGCGCACCCGATCGCATATACGACCGTACTCATCCTAACTGGCACCACCTTTTTGTTCGGGGGGTTCGCCCGAGAACAGATTTGTATCTATGCGTGCCCATGGCCCAGGATTCAGGCTGCGATGATGGACGAAGACACGCTTGTGGTCGGATATCGTGAATGGCGGGGCGAACCTCGCGGCAAGGGTAAGAGAACTGCTGATTCTGAATTGGGCGACTGCATTGATTGCATGGCCTGCGTGAACGTGTGTCCGGTCGGGATTGATATCAGAGATGGACAACAGTTGGAGTGTATCACCTGCGCACTCTGTATCGATGCCTGCGATGACATGATGGCCAAGATCGGGAAGCCGCGCGGACTGATAGACTACATGGCACTTAGCGACGAAACGCGCGAACGTGCAGGCGAAAAGCCAAGGAATGTCTGGAAGCATATCTTTCGACCAAGAACTATCATGTACACAGCACTTTGGTCGCTCGTTGGGTTCGCAATGTTGTTTGCCTTGTTCATCCGCTCGGATATTGATCTTACGGTCGCACCCGTGCGCAATCCTACTTTCGTTACTTTGTCTGATGGCACAATCCGTAATACGTACGACGTGCGTTTGCGCAACAAACATGGCGAAGAACGTTCATTCAGGTTGTCGCTGGTCGGCGATCCGGCAATGCAGATTGAAATCGAAGGTGTCGAAGGGGAAACCGTATATGTCGCAGCAGACACCGCGCAGTTAACGCGGGTCTACATTGCTGCGTCCAAAGACACCGACCCTGCGGGAGCTGATACAACCTCGGTACGTATTTGGGTTGAAGATCTTGAAAGCGGCGAACGTGCATACAAAGACACAACGTTCATAGGTCGGGGGGACTAGGTATGTCGGAACGGCAGTTCACCGGAAAACACGCTCTGGCTGTGTTTGTAGCGGCCTTTGGCGTGATTATTACGGTTAACCTTTTATTGGCCTATAAGGCGGTCAAGACCTTTCCGGGACTCGAGGTGAAGAATTCCTATGTTGCTAGTCAGGAATTCAATGAGCGCCTACAGAATCAGCAAGCCTTGGGCTGGGATGTTCGGGCGGAGTTCAAAGGCGGGCTTTTGATCCTCCATATCACGGACCAAACAGGATCTCCGGTAAAGTTATCCGATTTGCAAGCGGTTGTGGGACGAGCCACACATGTGAAGGAAGATTTCTCGCCCGATTTCACATTTGATGGATTAGCGTATGCGGCGCCTGCCGTTCTGGGAGAGGGAAACTGGAATATTCGTCTTTTGGCCACAAACCATGACGGAACAGAATTCGCGCAGCGCATTCCGCTGTATGTGAAAGGTTAGGTCGTTGACGGGGCAGACTTCTAGTAGCGCGGCAGCTTGTCCGGGTTGTATAGCGTCACCTGCTGAGCCTGCGCGAGTTACTCCTCGGGATGCACAAATCGCACTTTCGCTGCCCGGAATTCAGTGCTCGGCGTGTATCGCAACAGTTGAACGCGAACTGAACGCATTTCCTGGTGTCGAAGACGCCAGGGTAAACCTGACACTGAAAAGGGCCATGGTTAAGGCTGCGCCGGATCTGAACGCTAGAGATTTGATACCAGTTTTGGAACGTGCGGGATATGAGGCACACGAATTGGATCCGGGCGCTCTTTCCGCCACGCAGACGGATAAGACCGGGCGGGAATTGCTGATGCGTCTGGCGGTCGCCGGGTTTGCTTCGATGAACGTTATGTTGTTGTCTGTCTCGGTCTGGTCGGGAGCGACCGACGCGACCCGCGATATGTTCCACTGGATTTCGGCTGCAATTGCCCTGCCTGCAATCGCGTTTTCCGCCCAGCCATTTTTTGCAAATGCATGGGGTGCACTGCGTGTTCGAAGATTGAACATGGACGTGCCTATTGTTCTTGCCATTCTGTTGGCTTTGGTGACCTCACTTTGGGAAACTGCGTTAAGCGGAAAGCATGCGTATTTCGACGCTGCGCTGACGTTGACCTTCTTTTTGCTTGCCGGTCGCTATCTGGACTACCGCACGCGCGCGATCGCACGATCAGCGGCAGAAGAACTCACAGCGCTTGAAGTGCCCAGAGCAACTCGGCTTGTTGGGGGGATCGAGGAGGAAGTCGCTGTAGCAGATTTGAAACTTGACGACCTTGTACTTGTCCGCCCCGGTGGGCGAATGCCTGTTGACGGCGAGATTGTCTCAGGTCGGTCAGAGCTGGATCGATCGCTTCTGACAGGAGAAACCACCCCGGTTTTTGCCCAAGAAGGGCTGAAGGTAAGCGCCGGCGAGGTCAATTTGACCGGCCCTCTTACTATTCGCGCAACTGCCGTAGGCGAGGATACGTCACTGCATCAGATGGCGGATTTGGTAGCCATCGCCGAGTCAGGGCGTTCACGCTATACCTCATTGGCGGACAAGGCCGCCAAACTTTACGCGCCGGGCGTGCATATACTCGCCGCTTTCAGTTTTCTAGGTTGGTATGTGTACTCAGGCGATATTCGAACTGCACTGAATGTCGCGGCAGCAGTACTGATTATTACCTGCCCCTGTGCATTGGGCCTCGCTGTTCCTGCCGTGACAACTGCCGCATCAGGTCGTTTGTTTCGAAATGGCATGTTGATCAAGCATGCCACCGCTTTGGAGAGGTTGGCCGAAGTGGATACTGTCGTGTTTGACAAAACCGGTACACTTACAGACGGCAAGCCGGAGGTCACCGATCTGAGTTCGCACTCTGAAGATGATCTGCAGGTTGCGCTGGCTTTGGCTGAAGCATCTGCGCATCCTTTGTCTGTGGCATTGGCCCGAGCCGCACGCGAGGCAGGAATTGAGCCAGCCAATTTGCAAGACATCAAAGAGGTGCCGGGTTTCGGAACCGAGGCCGCATACAATGGTCAGAGGGCCCGCTTTGGTCGTGCGGCTTGGACTGGCGGGGAGGCTGAAAATGTGACGGCGGCTTGGTTGGCAATTGGAGATCAAAAGCCGGTGGCGTTTTATTTTTCCGATAGTTTGCGCAAAGGTGCGGCAGAGGCCGTGTCAGCTTTCCAATTGGCGGGAAAAGATGTCATGCTGATATCGGGCGACACACAGGGTGCGGTGGAAAATCTCGCTAACTGGCTGGGAATTCATGCGTGGGAGGCGGAAGCATTGCCCCAGGACAAAGCAGCAAGAGTTCAGGAGATGGGCGATCAGGGCCGCCGCGTTCTCATGGTCGGTGATGGCTTGAACGATACAGCAGCATTGGCTGCCGCACATGTGTCGATTTCACCTGCGTCGGCGTTGGATGCCGCTCGGGTGGCATCTGACATTGTGTTGCTTGGAAACGATCTTTCCCCGATTTCGGAGGCTTGCCAAACAGCGAATACGGCAACACGACGTATTCGTGAGAATTTTCGGATCGCCACGGTATATAACGTTATTGCTGTCCCGTTGGCGGTGGCAGGGTTGGCAACCCCATTGATCGCAGCTTTGGCAATGTCGGCATCTTCGATTACAGTATCACTGAACGCACTGAGGTTAAGGTGAACTGAATGGAAGTCCTGGCCTATCTGATCCCTATTTCCCTGTTTCTGGGCGGTATTGGTCTGGTTGCTTTCCTATACACAGTCCGGTCTAATCAATACGAAGACCCAGAAGGCGATGCGCGCCGGATTCTCAACAATGATTGGGATGACCGCCCTAAGCCATAGCTAGCAACCCTACAGCCCTTGAAATTGCCGCATTGCCCAGTTATGTCCGACCCATCCTTTAGTAGAGAGTAAAAGGCTGATGGCCACTACAAACCCAATACAGTTCATTCAGCAGGTCCGTGCCGAAGTTTCCAAAGTCGTTTGGCCGACACGGCGCGAGGTGCTGTTGACCACGGTAATGGTCTTCATAATGGCGGCTTTGACGGCCGTATTCTTTGCGTTGGTCGATCTGGGTATCCGCGGTGGCCTGCAGCTGGTTCTTGGCGCCTTCAGCTAAGACGGGTCGGGTTGAAACCAATCGCTACTGCCCCCTTGCACAGAGCGTCGTGTCAGAGTAGTTGACGCGGAACTATTCGGAATGGGCGTGCGGCGATTCGGGCTGTGCGCCGCTTTTTATTCCGGAGACGGTGATATAATTTCAATGATGGGCATGTCCAAGAATTAGGATATGCTGAAGGCAAACAAGGGCGACAGGTTCATGGCGAAACGGTGGTACTCGGTCAGCGTTCTTTCGAATTTCGAAAAGAAGATCGCAGAGCAAATCCGTACTTCCGTCGCAGAGCATGGCCTTGAAGAGGACATAGACGAGGTTCTAGTTCCCACCGAAGAAGTGATCGAAGTTCGCAGGGGCAAAAAAGTCACGACGGAACGCCGCTTTATGCCAGGCTACGTGTTGGTTCACATGGAAATGTCTGATCAGGGTTATCACCTGATTAACTCGATAAACCGTGTCACTGGATTCCTTGGGCCGCAAGGCCGCCCAATGCCTATGCGAGATGCCGAGGTTAACCAAATCCTCAACCGCGTTCAGGAAGGCGAAGAAGCGCCAAAGTTGATGATTACCTTCGAAGTTGGCGAGAAGGTGAAGGTCAACGATGGCCCTTTCGAAGATTTCGACGGCATGGTCGAAGGTGTCGACGACGAGAATCAGAAATTGAAAGTCTCTGTTTCGATCTTTGGCCGGGAAACGCCGGTGGAACTGGATTTCACTCAGGTCACGAAACAATCCTAGGTTTGTTTGTTCGCCGGGAGTGATCGCGCTTGGCAAAGCGCGACCCGGGACATAAGCTGCGCGGAGTATTTAGTGTACCCGCGCGGTTTTTATGAAAATTGTGGTGATTTCGACCAATGCTGGAACGGATATGGGAGGAGAGGCGATAAAAGCCTTTCAGTTCTTTCGGTTCCTTCTTGAAAACGACTACGACGCATATCTTCTGACACATGAAAGATGTAAAGCCTCGCTTGAGGGACACTTTGCTGATGACCGAGTGATTTTCGTCCGGGATTCTGCATTAATGGTTCTGTGCTGGCGCAGTCGAATTTTGGGCTCTTTAGTCGACACCCTGTTTCATCTTGAAATCAAGAAGATTTGCCGAGATTTCGACCCAACCATAACGATTTTGCATTACCTCTGCCCGATCTCACCTACGACGCAACGTTTTCCGCCCGCGGGGTATCGTCACGTTGTCGGGCCGCTCTCGGGTAACATTTTCTTTCCCTCCGGGTTCAGTGATCGTCAGAGTAAAGGAAAGCGTGTTCAGCAACGTTTTTACAAACCAATCCAGAACTTTTTAGGGTCGACGTTGGGAATAATGAAGAAGGCCGATAAACTGCTGGTATCGGGAGGCGAACGTACCCGCAGAGCTCTTGGATGGGCAGGTTGCGATCGGGGGAAAATGATCTCAGTCGCAGATGCCGGGATCTCGGAAGAAATATTGTCCGCGCCGCCAATTACTCATGAAGGTTGGAATGGCGAGTTTGTCTGGATCGGACGGATGGTGAACTACAAGGGAGCGGACCTTGCAATTCGAGCTGTTGCCGTGTCCGAACAGCCTGTCAAATTGACGATTTACGGTGAAGGTTCCGAAGGCGCCAAATTGGTGGAACTGGCTGAAAGCCTGGGAATCGCAGATCGCGTGACTTTTCCCGGCTGGTTGGATCATTCCAGTTATGTGAAGGACATGTCTCGATTTCGCGGGTTTATTTTTCCAACTCTGGCAGAAGCGAACGGTATTGTTATGCAAGAGGCGATGGGTCTTGGATTGCCGGTTGTCACACTTCGATGGGGTGGGCCGGTACAGTTGGCTACGGATGAAGAGGCTATATTTGTTGAGGCAAGTGACCCGGATACTGTGGTCCGCGGCGTCGCACGCGCGATGGATCAACTCTCCTCTGACGCTAGTTTCGCGCAAAAAATTTCTCAGAAGGCACGCTCTCGCGCTTTGCGGGACTACGCTTGGCCGACTGTCGCTTCGTCTTGGATGTCTGCTTACGAAGGTCTTCTGAACACTGATTGAGAAGACAAGGCTTGATATCAGAGAAGTTTCGATATAACCCGCATCGTCGTTCGCGAATCCAATCGATAAGCGGATAATAAAGCGTGGGAGGCGCGCGCAACGCGATGTGCAAACCGGACCACACAACTTAAAACCCCAAAGACGCGTTTGCGGGGTGTTGGAAAAGGAGAAACCAGATGGCTAAGAAGCTTGCTGGTACAATGAAGCTGCAGGTTCCTGCAGGTCAGGCGAACCCATCGCCACCAGTTGGTCCGGCGTTGGGTCAGCGCGGTATCAACATTATGGAATTCTGTAAGGCGTTCAATGCCAAGACCGCTGATATGGAGCCGGGTGCACCTTGCCCGACTGTGATTACCTACTATCAGGACAAGTCCTTCACCATGGACATCAAGACGCCGCCCGCGTCTTACTACCTGAAAAAAGCGGCTGGACTGAAGCCGGTGGGTAAGCGCAATCGCCCACGCGGTGCAGAAAACCCAGGTCGCGAAACGGTGGCGACAGTTACCTCTAAGCAGGTACGCGAAATCGCAGAAGCCAAAATGAAAGATCTGAATGCCAATGACGTCGAAGGCGCAATGCAGATCATCCTGGGCTCGGCCCGCTCTATGGGCATAGAGGTGAAGTAAGATGGCAAAACTTGGCAAACGTACGCGCGCAGCGCGCGAAGCTATCGCCGGCAAGGAAAACCTGTCGGTTGAAGAAGCTGTTTCACTGGTCAAGGGTAACGCGACTTCTAAGTTCGACGAAACCATCGAGATAGCGCTGAACCTGGGTGTCGACACGCGTCACGCGGATCAAATGGTTCGTGGCGTTGTTGGCCTGCCTAACGGGACCGGTAAGGCAATGCGCGTCGCTGTATTTGCACGTGGACCCAAAGCCGACGAAGCAAAGGAAGCTGGCGCAGATATCGTGGGTGCAGAGGATCTGATGGAGACCATTCAGGGCGGCACCATTGAATTTGACCGCTGCATTGCAACCCCTGACATGATGCCAATCGTTGGCCGTTTGGGTAAAGTCTTGGGTCCACGTAACCTTATGCCGAACCCCAAAGTTGGCACTGTGACCATGGACGTAAAAGCGGCTGTAGAGGCGGCTAAAGGCGGCGAAGTTCAATTCAAGGCGGAAAAAGGCGGCGTTGTGCACGCTGGCGTTGGCAAAGCGTCGTTCGACGAAGCCAAGCTGGTTGAAAACGTCCGCGCCTTTATCTCGGCTGTTGCGAAGGCCAAGCCGTCGGGAGCCAAAGGCACATATATGAAGAAAATCGCGCTTAGCTCGACAATGGGCCCTGGCGTGACACTGGATGTGGCAGCCGCGTCGGGCGAATAAGCTCTGCGCATAAAATTTGAGTTTTGGTCCCGGATGGTGAAAGCCAACCGGGATTTTTCTTGCATAAAATTTATCGAAAGTTACCCTCGTCTAGTGTGTTTTTAACTGTGAAGATAGACGTACCCTGAACCTTTTTCTCAGTCGAAAAAAATGTTTGAGATAGTTAAGACGTGATTGGTCAGGGCAATGTCCGTTTTCACAAATGGGTGTTAGGTTCGCAATTATGCCGGAACTTCGAATGCTGATGCTTACGCCGGCGCCCGTGGTTGAGACAAGTCAGGGCTATGAACTGGATTCGAAGTTTCTGGAAGGCATGAAGCTTCAAAGCAGTATGTGGCCCGGTTCATTTGATTGCCTAATGAGAGAAGGCGCGACAGAAATCCCGTTCGGGGCGCGTCCGTATCAACCAGAAACAGCGGGTTTCCAACTGCACCTCATATCTGAGCACGAAGAGGTAAGACCGGAACATTTGAGCGGCTATGATTTGATTTTCTGCAGCGCTGATGACAAGAGAAATTTTAGTGTTCCTGATCTAGCCCGCTCTGTCGGAGCCAAAGTAGCAACGACACTGGAGTATAACCTCAATACGCGACTGCGGATTGCTTTTCTCGACCAAGACCGCAACGCTATTCGAAGGATATATACCGCGGCAAAACTGGTGCTGCAGGAGTTTCGGAGGCGAAAATTCCTTGGGAAAATGGATGCCATTCAGGCGAACGGGTATCCAGCTTTTGAAGTATGCAAGAAGTTCGATCCGAACACACTTTTGTTCCTCGACAATCGTATGACCGCAGACCTTTATGCGACACCCGAGGAAATGCAACATAGGCGCAACAGGTTGTTGGCAGGTGACCCCTTGCAATTGGTCTACACGGGGCGATTGGAAAAGATGAAGGGTGCCCACGACTTAGTTCCACTGGCGTTGGAACTACGGTCATTGGGCGTACCTTTCATGTTGAAGATCTTCGGCACTGGCAGCTTGGAGGGTCAAATCGACAATGACATCGCGCAAAATAATCTTTCAGAAAATGTTCAACGCCTGGAACCATTGGACTTTAGTTCAGAGTTGGTTCCGTATCTCAGATCAAATTGTGACATCTATGTATGCTGTCACCGGCAATCAGACCCGTCATGCACGTATATCGAGAACATGGGATGTGGGCTTTCGGTGGTCGGCTATGGAAATGAAATGTGGTCGGACCTGCAAAAGGACTCTCGGGCCGGATGGGTCTCACCGATAGGTCAGGTAAAAAAGCTGGCTGCAGTCATCGCTCAAATTGAAAAGTCCAGATCAGATATTGCGCACAGATGCGAGCTTGCGGCAGCATTTTCCAAGCAGAACAGTTTTGAAGCGCTGAGCCGGGCCCGGATGCAACATCTTGAAGACTTAGCCCGCAGCGATACCAATTGATTGCCTGCTGCAAAGAAAATTGAGTTTTAGATTTCTTGGCACTGGGTTGGGCAAACAGCGACGGATACAAAGCGTCGTTCTTTCTACCCGCAGAAAGCCCGAATTTACCCCTTGGAAACCTCGCCTAAGTGGCCTAAGTAGAGCTGCGGAATAAAGCGTGCGATTCGTCGTGCGCTTTATTTCGTTTCGTCCAAGACGGTGGGTGGGCCCGACCGGTCCCTTAATTTCCTGCCTGAGACGGGTAAGACCAAAGATTTCTGAGGGTCCTGACCCTTGGGCGCATTTTGGCTAATCCCGTAACAACGGACCTGAACGCCGGAGCTTTGGCTTTGGCAAATATGAGCCGGGGTGAAATATCGCCCCTAACTTGGAGAGAACTGTGGATAGAGCCCAGAAAGAGAAAGTGGTCGAGGAACTCGGCCAGATCTTTGAAAGCTCTGGCGTCGTAGTGGTTTCGCACTACGCCGGTCTGACAGTTGCTGAGATGCAGGACCTTCGCGCGCGTGCTCGTGAAGCGGGTGGTTCTGTGCGTGTTGCCAAGAACAGGCTCGCCAAAATCGCCCTTGAGGGTAAGCCTTGTGAAAGCATGGCCGATCTGCTGACAGGGATGACCGTTCTGACCTATTCCGAGGACCCGGTGGCAGCAGCCAAGGTGGCCGAGGACTACGCCAAGGAGAACCAGAAGTTCGAAATCCTTGGCGGTGCAATGGGCGAGAACGCTCTGGACCGTGCTGGTGTTACAGCAGTTTCGAAAATGCCGTCTCGTGAAGAGCTTATTGCTTCGATCGTTGGCTGCATTGGCGCACCTGCCTCGAACATTGCCGGCGCGATTGGCGCACCTGCAAGCAATATCGCAAGCATCCTTTCCACCATCGAAGAGAAGGCGGAAGCTGCGTAAGCGGTTGGCACTGAATGATCTGCGTAGGGTGAATACCCAGACGTTGGAACACATGATTGTAAACGGAAAGAGCTGATACAATGGCTGATCTGAAGAAACTGGCAGAAGAGATCGTTGGTCTGACCCTGCTGGAAGCACAAGAACTGAAAACAATCCTCAAGGACGAGTACGGCATTGAGCCCGCAGCTGGCGGCGCTGTAATGGTCGCAGGCGCAGCTGGCGATGCCGGCGGTGCAGCCGAGGAAGAAAAGACCGAATTCGACGTCGTTCTGAAGAACGCTGGCGCTTCGAAAATCAATGTCATCAAAGAAGTTCGCGGCATCACAGGCCTGGGCCTGAAAGAAGCCAAAGAACTGGTCGAAGCTGGCGGCAAGATCAAAGAAGGCGTGGACAAGGCAGAAGCAGAAGAGATCAAAGGCAAGCTGGAAGCAGCTGGCGCCGAGGTCGAACTGGCCTAAGTCAGTCCATTGGCGCATTAATGATGCGTCGAAATTTGGCTGGGCTCGAAGAAATTCGGGTCCAGCCGAACCTGTCTTAGAAAGGGCCTCAATCTCTGAGGAGTTTTCTAAGATACGGTTCGCGGATCGGGAGGCCGCCACTCGGGACGGTGGCCATGAATTGATCCGGACGTGTCGTCTCGAATGTGCAAGGCGCCGGGGCCCGACGGTGTCTTTGCCCGCTGAGAACATCGAAAGGTGACATCTGACATGGCTCAAACGTTCCTTGGCCAGAAACGTCTTCGTAAATATTACGGCAAAATCCGCGAAGTTTTGGAAATGCCAAACCTCATTGAGGTCCAGAAATCTTCTTATGACCTATTCCTTAGATCCGGCGATGCCGAACAGCCCACTGATGGCGAAGGAATCAAAGGTGTTTTCCAGTCGGTTTTCCCGATCAAAGACTTCAACGAAACCTCTGTTTTGGAGTTCGTGAAATACGATCTGGAAAAACCCAAATACGATGTCGAAGAGTGCATGCAGCGCGACATGACTTACAGCGCGCCGCTCAAAGTCACCCTGCGACTAATCGTGTTCGATGTCGACGAGGATACTGGCGCCAAATCTGTGAAGGACATCAAGGAACAGGACGTGTTCATGGGTGACATGCCTTTGATGACGCCAAACGGGACGTTCATCGTGAACGGTACCGAACGCGTTATCGTGTCGCAGATGCATCGTTCGCCGGGTGTGTTCTTCGACCATGACAAGGGAAAAACTCACTCTTCGGGTAAATTGTTGTTTGCATGCCGCATCATCCCGTATCGCGGCAGTTGGCTGGACTTTGAGTTCGACGCCAAGGACATCGTGTTCGCCCGTATCGACCGTCGCCGCAAGCTGCCTGTCACAACACTGCTGTACGCATTGGGACTGGATCAGGAAGCGATCATGGATGCGTATTACGAGACGGTCTCGTACAAGCTGGACAAAAAGAAGGGGTGGGTTGCACCCTTCTTCCCCGAACGTGTGCGAGGCACCCGCCCATCCTATGATTTGGTTGATGCCAAATCTGGCGAAGTGATCGCCGAAGCGGGCAAGAAAGTTACTCCGCGCGCCGTCAAAAAGTTGATAGACGAGGGCAGTGTTACAGAACTCCTCGTTCCGTTTGATCATATCGTTGGCAAATTCGTCGCCAAGGACATTATCAACGAAGAAACCGGTGCTATCTATGTTGAAGCCGGTGACGAGCTGACACTGGAATACGATAAAGATGGCGAACTGATCGGAGGAACGGCGAAGGACCTGATCGACGCCGGCATCACCGATATTCCGGTTCTGGACATCGACAACGTCAATGTCGGCCCCTACATGCGCAACACTATGGCCCAGGACAAAAACATGAACCGCGAGAGCGCGCTCATGGATATTTATCGTGTCATGCGTCCGGGTGAGCCGCCCACCGTCGAAGCGGCTTCGGCACTGTTTGATACTCTGTTTTTCGACAGCGAGCGTTATGATCTGTCGGCCGTTGGTCGTGTGAAAATGAACATGCGCCTGGCGCTCGATAAGCCGGACACGCAGAGAACACTGGACCGCGAAGACATTGTGGCCTGTATCAAAGCTCTGGTTGAGCTTCGTGACGGCAAGGGCGATGTGGACGATATCGACCATCTGGGTAACCGTCGCGTTCGTTCGGTCGGCGAACTTATGGAGAACCAGTACCGTGTTGGTCTGCTACGCATGGAACGTGCGATCAAAGAGCGTATGTCTTCGGTCGAGATCGACACCGTGATGCCGCAAGACCTGATCAACGCGAAGCCAGCTGCTGCCGCTGTTCGCGAATTCTTCGGGTCGTCGCAGTTGTCGCAGTTCATGGATCAGACCAACCCGCTGTCGGAAGTCACCCACAAACGCCGCTTGTCGGCGCTTGGCCCCGGTGGCCTGACACGTGAGCGCGCTGGTTTCGAGGTGCGCGACGTGCACCCGACTCACTATGGCCGGATGTGCCCGATTGAAACGCCGGAAGGTCCGAACATCGGTTTGATCAACTCGCTGGCTACATTTGCCCGCGTGAACAAGTATGGCTTCATCGAAACACCTTATCGTGTCGTTAAAGATGCCGAGGTGACCGATGAGGTTCACTACATGTCCGCGACCGAGGAAATGCGCCACACGGTGGCGCAGGCGAACGCAACGCTGGATGCTGATGGCAAGTTCATCAACGATCTGGTGTCGACCCGTCAGGCCGGTGACTACACTCTTGCCCCGCGTGAGAATGTGGACCTGATCGACGTGTCACCGAAGCAGTTGGTATCAGTCGCTGCATCGCTGATCCCGTTCCTTGAAAACGATGACGCCAACCGTGCTCTGATGGGTTCGAACATGCAACGTCAGGCAGTTCCCTTGTTACGGGCTGAGGCGCCGCTGGTCGGTACCGGGATCGAAGGTAAGGTTGCGATCGACTCGGGCGCTGCGATTCAGGCGAAACGCGCCGGTATCATCGACCAGGTCGATGCCCAGCGTATCGTTATCCGTGCCACCGAGGATTTGGAATTGGGTGACGCGGGCGTTGACATCTATCGCTTGCGTAAGTTCCAGCGCTCGAACCAGAACACCTGCATTAACCAGCGTCCGCTGATAAAGGTAGGTGACACCGTCCAAAAGGGCGAGGTCATCGCCGATGGTCCATCGACCGATATGGGTGAACTGGCCCTTGGCAAGAACGTGGTCGTCGCGTTCATGCCGTGGAACGGTTACAATTATGAAGACTCGATACTGATTTCCGAACGTATCGCGCGTGACGACGTCTTTACGTCGGTACATATCGAGGAATTCGAAGTTGCTGCTCGGGACACGAAACTGGGCCCTGAAGAGATCACTCGCGACATTCCGAACGTTGGTGAAGAAGCGCTGCGTAACCTCGACGAGGCTGGCATCGTTTACATCGGTGCGGATGTTGAGCCGGGCGATATTCTGGTCGGCAAGATCACTCCGAAGGGCGAAAGCCCGATGACCCCGGAAGAAAAGCTTTTGCGCGCCATATTTGGTGAAAAGGCATCTGACGTCCGCGATACCTCGCTGCGCGTGAAGCCTGGCGATTATGGCACTGTGGTGGAAGTCCGCGTTTTCAACCGTCATGGCGTCGAGAAAGACGAGCGTGCACTGCAGATCGAGCGTGAGGAAGTCGAACGTCTCGCCCGTGACAGGGACGACGAGCTGGCGATCCTTGATCGCAATATCTATGCCCGTTTGAAAGGTCTGATCCTTGGCAAAACCGCTGTAAAAGGCCCGAAAGGCGTTAAGCCGACTTCGGTAATCACCGAGGACCTGCTGGAAATGCTGACCCGAGGACAGTGGTGGCAGTTGGCACTGGAAGACGAGAAGGATGCGCAGGTCGTAGAAGCTCTGAACGAGCAGTACGAAGTGCAGAAACGTGCTCTGGACGCCCGTTTTGAGGACAAGGTCGAAAAGGTTCGCCGTGGCGACGACTTGCCGCCAGGTGTGATGAAGATGGTCAAAGTCTTCATCGCGGTGAAGCGTAAGCTGCAACCGGGCGACAAGATGGCCGGTCGTCACGGGAACAAAGGTGTGATCTCCAAGGTTGTTCCGATGGAAGACATGCCGTTCCTAGCCGATGGTACCCCGGTCGACTTCTGTCTGAACCCGCTAGGTGTGCCTTCGCGGATGAACGTTGGCCAAATCCTGGAAACCCATATGGGTTGGGCTGCGCGTGGTCTTGGCCTGAACATCGACGATGCCTTGGGTGAATACCGCCGCTCCGGCGACCTGACCCCCGTTCGCGAAGCGATGAAGCTGGCTTACGGCGAGGATGTCTATGACGAAGGCATCACCGGTCTGGACGAGGAAGATCTGGTCGAGGCCGCTGGCAACGTAACCCGCGGTGTTCCGATTGCGACCCCGGTCTTTGACGGCGCCAAGGAAGCAGACGTTAACGACGCTCTGGTCCGCGCTGGTTTCTCGGAAAGTGGTCAGTCGATATTGTTCGACGGTCGCACCGGTGAGCAATTTGCAAGGCCGGTCACCGTAGGCATCAAATACCTTCTGAAACTGCACCACTTGGTGGACGACAAGATCCACGCGCGTTCGACCGGGCCGTACAGCCTGGTGACCCAGCAGCCGCTGGGTGGTAAGGCGCAGTTCGGTGGACAGCGCTTTGGTGAGATGGAGGTCTGGGCTCTGGAAGCTTACGGCGCCGCCTACACCCTGCAAGAAATGTTGACCGTTAAATCGGATGACGTTGCAGGCCGGACCAAGGTCTATGAGTCGATCGTCAAAGGCGAGGATAACTTTGAAGCGGGCGTACCGGAATCGTTCAACGTTCTGGTGAAAGAAGTCCGTGGCCTCGGCCTGAATATGGAACTCCTGGATGCGGAGGTTGAGGAGTGAGGGCGCTGCCCTTTCTCCCGTCCCCCCTTCCGCAAGATTTGAGGTAACAAATGAACCAGGAAATCACCAACAACCCGTTCAACCCGCTGACGCCCCCGAAGGTCTTCGACGAGATCAAGGTCTCTCTGGCGTCGCCCGAGCGGATCCTGTCTTGGTCTTATGGCGAGATCAAGAAACCCGAAACCATCAACTACCGTACGTTCAAGCCCGAACGCGACGGTCTGTTCTGCGCGCGTATCTTTGGCCCAATCAAAGATTACGAATGTCTGTGCGGCAAATATAAGCGGATGAAGTATCGCGGCGTTGTCTGCGAGAAATGCGGTGTGGAAGTCACCCTGCAGAAAGTCCGCCGCGAACGTATGGGCCACATCGAACTGGCCGCGCCCGTTGCACACATCTGGTTCCTGAAATCGCTGCCGTCCCGCATCGGCCTGATGCTGGACATGACGCTGCGCGATCTGGAACGCGTTCTGTACTTTGAAAACTACGTCGTCATCGAGCCCGGTCTGACCGACCTTACCTATGGCCAGATGCTGACCGAAGAAGAGTACATGGATGCGCAGGATGCCTATGGCATGGACGCGTTCACCGCCAATATCGGTGCCGAAGCTATCCGTGAGATGCTGGCCCAGATCGATCTGGAAGCCGAAGCCGAGCAGCTGCGCGCTGATCTGGCCGAAGCAACCGGCGAACTGAAGCCCAAGAAGATCATCAAGCGTCTGAAGGTTGTTGAATCCTTCCTCGAGTCGGGCAACCGGCCCGAGTGGATGGTTATGACCGTGATCCCGGTCATTCCGCCGGAACTGCGTCCGCTGGTTCCGCTGGATGGTGGCCGTTTTGCGACGTCGGATCTGAACGATCTGTATCGCCGCGTCATCAACCGGAACAACCGTCTGAAGCGTCTGATCGAGCTGCGCGCACCTGACATCATCGTCCGCAATGAAAAGCGGATGTTGCAGGAATCCGTTGACGCGCTGTTTGACAACGGTCGCCGCGGCCGCGTCATCACCGGTGCGAACAAGCGTCCGCTGAAATCGCTCAGCGACATGCTGAAAGGTAAGCAAGGCCGCTTCCGTCAGAACCTTTTGGGTAAGCGCGTCGACTTCTCGGGCCGTTCGGTCATTGTGACCGGTCCGGAACTCAAGCTGCACCAATGTGGTCTGCCCAAGAAGATGGCGTTGGAGCTGTTCAAGCCGTTTATCTACTCGCGCCTTGAAGCCAAGGGTCTGTCTTCAACTGTGAAACAGGCGAAGAAACTGGTCGAGAAAGAGCGTCCCGAAGTGTGGGATATCCTCGACGAGGTGATCCGCGAACACCCTGTCATGCTGAACCGTGCGCCAACACTGCACCGTCTTGGCATTCAGGCGTTCGAGCCGGTCCTGATCGAAGGTAAGGCGATCCAGCTGCACCCGCTGGTCTGTTCGGCCTTTAACGCCGACTTTGACGGCGACCAGATGGCGGTTCACGTCCCGCTGAGCCTTGAGGCACAGCTGGAAGCGCGTGTTCTGATGATGTCGACGAACAACGTTCTGTCCCCTGCAAACGGCGCGCCGATCATCGTTCCGTCGCAGGATATGATCCTAGGTCTGTACTACGTGACCTTGGAACGCGAAGGCATGCCGGGCGAAGGTAAGGTCTTTGGTTCGATCGAGGAAGTTCAGCACGCGCTGGACGCGGGTGAGGTGCATCTGCACTCGAAAATCACCGCGCGGATCACGCAGATCGACGACGAAGGTAACGAAGTTCAAAAGCGTTACGAGACCACTCCGGGCCGTCTGCGTCTGGGTGCGTTGCTGCCGATGAACAACAAGGCGCCGTTCGAACTGGTCAACCGCCTGCTGCGGAAGAAAGAAG
This sequence comes from Ruegeria sp. BHSA163, assembly GCF_059613365.1. Classification (NCBI taxonomy): domain Bacteria; kingdom Pseudomonadati; phylum Pseudomonadota; class Alphaproteobacteria; order Rhodobacterales; family Roseobacteraceae; genus Ruegeria; species Ruegeria sp. BHSA163. The sequence continues at coordinate 8,147 of NZ_JBXWSJ010000041.1, read as the reverse complement.
TTCAGCAAGTCATTGATACTGTCTACCGTTACTGCGGTCAGAAAGAGTCGGTTATTTTCTGCGACCAGATCATGTCGATGGGCTTCAAAGAAGCGTTCAAGGCGGGCATCTCGTTCGGTAAAGACGACATGGTTATCCCCAATGACAAGTGGGGCATCGTAGATGACACTCGCGATCAGGTGAAAGACTTTGAACAGCAGTACATGGATGGCCTGATCACCCAGGGCGAAAAGTATAACAAGGTCGTCGATGCGTGGTCAAAGTGTAACGACCGTGTCACCGAAGCGATGATGAGCACAATCTCGGACGTCGCTAAAGACGACTCCGGGGCAGATATGGAGCCGAACTCGGTCTACATGATGGCCCACTCAGGCGCGCGTGGCTCGGTTACGCAGATGAAGCAGTTGGGCGGTATGCGTGGTTTGATGGCCAAGCCGAACGGCGACATCATCGAAACGCCTATTATCTCAAACTTCAAGGAAGGTCTTACCGTTCTTGAATACTTCAACTCGACCCACGGTGCCCGTAAGGGTCTGTCGGATACCGCTCTGAAGACGGCGAACTCGGGTTACCTGACACGTCGTTTGGTGGACGTTGCGCAAGACTGCATTGTTCGCGAAATCGACTGTGGTACAGAGCGTGCGATCACGGCAGAAGCAGCAGTTAACGACGGTGAAGTTGTTGCCTCGTTGGCCGAACGTGTGCTGGGTCGTGTGGCTGCAGATGACATCCTGCGTCCGGGCACGGATGAGGTGATCGTGGCCGCAGGACAGTTGATCGACGAGCGTATGGCGGACGCTATTGATGAAGCTGGCGTTCAGTCGACCCGTATCCGTTCGCCTTTGACCTGCGAGTCCGAGGAAGGCGTTTGTGCCACCTGCTACGGCCGTGACCTGGCTCGCGGTACTATGGTGAACACCGGTGAGGCTGTTGGCATCATTGCCGCCCAGTCCATCGGTGAACCGGGTACGCAGCTGACCATGCGGACATTCCACATCGGTGGCGTTGCGCAGGGTGGTCAGCAGTCTTTCCAAGAAGCAAACCAGGAAGGCATCATCGCGTTCGAGAACCCGCAGATTCTGGTAAATGCCGCAGGCGAAAGCCTGGTCATGGGCCGGAACATGAAGGTTGTTATCAACGACGAACATGGCGAAGAGCGTGCCAGCTTCAAGCTGGGTTACGGTTCTAAACTGTTCGTCAAAGAAGGCGCCAAGGTTGCGCGTGGCGACAAGCTGTTCGAATGGGATCCGTACACCCTGCCGATCATTGCCGAGAAAGCCGGTACCGCGAAATACGTCGACCTTGTTTCAGGCCTTGCTGTCCGGGATGAAACGGACGAAGCGACTGGTATGACCCAGAAGATCGTGATCGACTGGCGTGCGGCCCCCAAAGGCAGCGACCTCAAGCCTGAGATCATTCTGGTCGGCGAAGATGGTGAGCCGGTCCGCAACGATGCGGGTAACCCAGTGCACTATCCGATGTCGGTGGATGCGATCTTATCAGTCGAAGACGGTCAAAAGATCGAGGCCGGTGATGTTGTCGCGCGTATCCCGCGTGAGGGGGCCAAGACCAAAGATATCACCGGTGGTCTGCCGCGTGTGGCCGAACTGTTCGAAGCTCGCCGTCCTAAAGATCACGCGATCATCGCTGAAGCTGATGGTTACGTGCGCTTTGGTCGCGACTACAAGAACAAGCGCCGCATTAGCATCGAGCCGGCGGACGAGTCGATGGAAACGATCGAGTATATGGTGCCCAAGGGCAAACATATCCCGGTCGCGGAAGGCGACTTTATCCAGAAGGGTGAATACCTGATGGACGGTAACCCGGCTCCGCACGACATCCTGTCTATCATGGGCGTCGAAGCACTGGCGGATTACATGATCGACGAGGTGCAGGACGTCTATCGTCTGCAGGGCGTGAAGATCAACGACAAGCACATCGAGGTCATCGTGCGCCAGATGCTGCAGAAGTGGGAGATCCTGGATTCAGGCGACACCACCCTGCTGAAAGGCGAACATGTCGACAAGCAGGAGTTCGACGCTGCCAACGAGAAGACCCTCGCGCGCGGTGGTCGTCCGGCACAGGGCGAGCCGATCCTCTTGGGGATTACCAAAGCCTCGCTGCAGACGCGTTCGTTCATCTCGGCGGCATCCTTCCAGGAAACCACTCGTGTGCTGACCGAGGCCTCGGTTCAGGGCAAGAAAGACAAGCTGGTTGGCCTGAAGGAAAACGTCATCGTTGGTCGCCTGATACCAGCAGGTACTGGTGGAGCGACCCAGGCCGTGCGTCAAGTTGCTCAGTCACGCGATAACGTCGTGATCGAGGCACGCCGGGAGGAGGCTGAAGCCGCAGCTGCACTTGCTGCACCGATTATGGACGACGATCTGGTTGGTGGCGAACTGGATGTTCTGGTGGAAACGCCCGAAAGCCGCGAGTAAGGCTAAGCAAAACAAAAATCTGAAAAGGCCCTGCGGTTTCGCGGGGCCTTTTACGTTTGGGTTATGTAAAACTAGTCGGTGCCATCACAATCAGGGTTTTGATCGAACGAAGAGAACGAATCTTCTTAATCTGAAGGTACCTTGAGCTTTGATAGTGTCGCACAGCGAACCGGACAGGACTGCGTTGTCCTGATTTCGTCAAAGTACGCGCTACCGGCGGCTTTCGAAATCCGGCGATTGCTCGTGAAACAAACAAAAAGCTTAGAGCCGACCAATGCTCGTTTTGACAATTCTGGATCACCCCAACCCTGCTTCATTCAGTGCGGCTGTCGCCCGAAATTTTATGGACGGAGCCATTTTGGCGGGTCATTCGGTTGAGCTGGCGGATTTGCACGCCGAAGGTTTCGACCCACGCTGGTCCATGGCCGAGATTGAGGCGAACAACCAAGAACAATCCTTGCCTGATATCGTCGCGGAACAAGCAAGGATCGCCTGAGCGGATGCGATTTGCATGGTATTTCCTTTGTTCTGGTGGGGTATGCCTTCGATGATCAAAGGCTGGGTCGATCGGGTTTGGAGTTGGGGATGGGCCTATGATCAGCTACACGACCCCGAGCTGTCACTTCAACGGCCACGGTCCGGGTTGCTTTTAGTCCCGGCAGGTGCGCGTTCCGACGAAATAGTACGCAAAGGGTATCTGGCTGCTCTGGAAACTGTTTGGATGAAGGAGACGTTTGGCTATTTTGGTTTCTCTCCTCGCAGACTGGAACTGCTTTGTGGCGCTACAGGTTCTAAGAAACGGCGACAGGAAATTTTAGAGAGAAGCCATCAGATTGGCTACACCCTTCCGCCGCCGCGCCATGTGAGCCAAACAGATTAGGCGGGGTCATGACATGAGTTGACATTGTATTCACGGACGGGGCCTATGCGATGACTCGACTGTGAACGGGCTTTTAAGAAATGACACCAAACGCCAGAGGCGCTTTGCTGATGATGGGCAGCATGGCAGCTTTCACTGTAAACGACACGCTTGTGAAATCGGCGGGGCAGGATCTTCCTTTGTTCCAGTTGATAGCGATGCGAGGTGCAGTCGCCACTATCCTAGTCTACCTGTTGGCGCGGAATTTGGGTGCCCTGCATCTAAATTTTTCGCGTCACGACAAATGGCTTGTCGCTTGTCGCTGTTTGTCAGAATTGCTTGCTACTTTCTTTTTCTTGACGGCTCTGATGCATATGCCGCTGGCTAATGTCACTGCCGTACTGCAGGTACTGCCGCTGACCGTTACGTTAGGGGCTGCGGTGTTTTTTGGTGAGACCGTTGGCTGGCGACGTATCCTAGCCATTTGTCTGGGTTTTGCGGGAATGTTGCTTATTGTGCGGCCCGGTCCCGAAGGATTTAGCATATATTCCATTTATGCTTTGCTTGCGGTCGCTTCCGTCACGGTTCGCGATTTGGTCACCCGAAGAATGTCTCCCGAAGTGCCTACGATGATAGTTACGCTTGCAACGTCTCTGGTAATCACTCTGACTGCAGCAGGGGTTTCAGCATTCGAAGGCTGGGTGCCAGTTTCTCGAACGGCGGGTGTCATGGTCGGCTCGGCTGCTGTGTTCGTTCTTATGGGATATTTGTTCAGTGTTATGGTAATGCGCGTGGGAGAAGTTGGTTTTATCGCCCCATTTCGATATTCAAGCCTTCTGTGGGCTTTGGGCCTCGGCTGGATCGTTTTTGGCGACTGGCCAGACAGTGTCACCTTAATCGGCGCTGCATTGGTGGTAGGGGCGGGGCTTTTCACTTTGTTCCGGCAAAGAGCGGTTCAGACATCAGACTAAGCCTGTTCTAAAACGCCAATATCGATGGCAAAACGCTTTGCGAAGGTGGTCCGGTGATTGTTGGCTCGCGTCTCTAACTCCTGTCTTTCCCGGCACGCGTTTTTTGAATTGTTGGAACCGTTCAGGGTGCGTAACCACATAGGCCCATCGGGGTAACTAACGACAGGCATTAACCGACTCATATTTTGATGGGCAAAATTCATGACTGTCAGCTCTCAACCACCGCCCACTATTACAAGGTCGAAGACATTGATAGTTTGTGCGCGCAAACTGGGTAAAGTAACTCTTCCAAACAGCCGAAACCGCTTGTTCAATCGGTCAGGGTTATAAAGGTAGAGCAGCCGGGTCTCAGTTGAATCGTGTTCTGGGGGATATGCTGAGATCATGCCGATGCAACGTAAACCCGGCAACTGCCAGACGGCATGATTTGTCTTACAAACGACCGCTTGCTTAGGTGCTGTTGACACTTAGGCCGACTCCCCCTATACGCCCGTCATCTCGGAACCGGGGGCCGCCCCGCAACCGATTTCAGTAATGAACTGGTCAAGGCCCGAACAATTTTGCAGTTCGCGCCCTCTGATAATCAACCGCGACGTTCACCTCGGAATGGGAACGCTCGCGGGTTTTGCGCTTGTGGACGCATAAGTGCAGCAAGTTTAACCGCACGCAACGCGCGTGCATGTCATGTGTGTTGCAAAACGGGGAAGAAACCGGAATGCCAACTATTCAACAGCTGATCCGCAAACCGCGGCAGCCAAAAGTAAAACGCTCGAAGTCTATGCATCTGGAGCAGTGCCCGCAAAAACGCGGCGTTTGCACCCGTGTGTATACAACTACACCGAAGAAGCCGAACTCGGCTATGCGTAAAGTTGCCAAGGTGCGCCTGACCAACGGATTCGAGGTCATCTCTTACATCCCTGGTGAAAGCCACAACCTGCAGGAACACTCGGTTGTTCTGATCCGTGGCGGCCGTGTAAAAGACCTTCCCGGTGTGCGTTACCACATCCTGCGCGGTGTTCTGGATACCCAGGGCGTCAAAGACCGTAAACAGCGTCGTTCGAAATACGGCGCGAAGCGTCCCAAGTAAGAAGGAGAGGCCGAGATGTCCCGTCGTCACGCCGCCGAAAAACGCGAAGTCCTGCCTGACGCCAAATTTGGCGACAAGGTCCTGACAAAATTCATGAACAACCTGATGATCGACGGCAAGAAGTCGGTCGCAGAGCGCATCGTTTACAACGCGTTTGACCGCGTTGAGAACAAGGTAAAGCGCGCTCCTGTCGAAGTGTTCCACGAAGCACTCGACAACATCAAGCCGTCGGTCGAGGTTCGCTCGCGCCGGGTTGGTGGTGCAACCTATCAGGTTCCGGTCGAAGTGCGCCCCGAGCGCCGCGAAGCACTGGCCATCCGCTGGCTGATCACTGCTGCGCGTGGCCGTAACGAAAACACGATGGAAGAACGCCTCGCCGGTGAACTGCTGGACGCTGTACAGTCCCGTGGTACAGCCGTGAAGAAGCGCGAAGACACCCACAAGATGGCTGAGGCGAACAAAGCCTTCAGTCACTATCGTTGGTAATCCTAGAGGCTCAGACCAATGGCACGCGAATATCCGCTCGAACTATACCGTAACTTCGGTATCATGGCGCACATCGATGCAGGCAAAACCACCTGCTCGGAGCGTATCCTGTATTACACTGGCAAATCCCACAACATCGGTGAGGTGCACGATGGTGCAGCCACCATGGACTGGATGGAGCAGGAGCAGGAACGCGGCATAACCATCACTTCGGCTGCGACAACCACCTTTTGGGAACGCACCGAGGACGGTCAGACCGCCGATACCCCTAAGCACCGCCTGAACATCATCGACACCCCCGGCCACGTTGACTTCACCATCGAAGTTGAACGCTCGCTGGCGGTTCTCGACGGTGCAGTCTGTGTTCTGGACGCAAACGCTGGTGTGGAACCACAAACCGAAACCGTGTGGCGTCAGGCTGACCGCTACAAAGTTCCGCGTATGGTTTTCGTCAACAAGATGGACAAGATCGGCGCTGACTTCTTCAACTGCGTCAACATGATTGAAGACCGCACTGGCGCGCGCGCTGTTCCAGTTGGTATTCCGATTGGCGCCGAGTCTGAGCTGGAAGGCCTGATCGACCTGGTCACCATGGAAGAGTGGCTGTGGCAGGGCGAAGATCTAGGCGCAAGCTGGGTCAAAGCTCCGATTCGCGACAGCCTGAAAGACATGGCTGAAGAATGGCGTGGCAAGATGATCGAAGCGGCCGTCGAAATGGATGACGACGCGATGATGGAGTATCTGGAAGGCAATGAGCCGGATATTCCGACACTGCGCGCGCTACTGCGCAAAGGTACGCTGGAAATTGCATTTGTTCCTGTATTGGGCGGCTCGGCGTTCAAGAACAAAGGTGTTCAGCCGCTGCTTAACGCTGTTATCGACTATCTGCCCAGCCCGCTGGACGTTGTCGATTACATGGGCTTCAAGCCTGGCGACGAGGACGAAGTTCGTGACATCGCACGTCGCGCCGACGACAACATGGCTTTCTCAGGTCTGGCGTTCAAAATCATGAACGACCCGTTTGTCGGTTCGCTGACATTCACCCGCATCTATTCGGGTGTCATGAACAAAGGCGACTCAATCCTGAACTCGACCAAAGGTAAGAAAGAGCGCATCGGCCGTATGATGATGATGCACTCCAACAACCGGGAAGAGATCGAGGAAGCGTTTGCAGGCGATATCATCGCATTGGCAGGTCTGAAAGACACTACCACCGGTGATACTTTGTGCGACGCCAAGGATCCGGTGGTTCTGGAAACCATGACCTTCCCCGATCCGGTGATCGAGATTGCGGTCGAACCCAAAACCAAGGGCGACCAGGAAAAGATGTCTCAGGGTCTGGCCCGTCTGGCCGCCGAAGATCCGTCCTTCCGTGTGGAAACCGACCTGGAATCGGGTCAGACCATCATGAAGGGTATGGGCGAACTTCACCTGGACATCCTGGTTGACCGTCTCAAGCGCGAGTTCAAGGTTGAAGCGAACATTGGTGCACCACAGGTGGCCTATCGTGAAACCATCTCGATGCCGGTTGAACACACCTATACCCACAAGAAACAGTCGGGTGGTTCGGGTCAGTTCGCGGAAGTCAAGCTGGAGATCCAGCCGACGGAGCCAGGCGAAGGGTACTCGTTCGAAAGCCGTATCGTCGGCGGTGCTGTTCCGAAGGAATACATCCCGGGCGTCGAAAAAGGCATCCAGTCGGTTATGGACAGCGGCCCGTTGGCCGGCTTCCCTGTTATCGACTTCAAAGTTGCGCTTTTGGACGGTAAGTTCCACGACGTTGACTCAAGTGTTCTGGCGTTCGAGATTGCGGGCCGTATGTGCATGCGTGAAGGTATGCGCAAAGCCGGCGCGAAATTGTTGGAACCGATCATGAAGGTCGAAGTGATTACCCCGGAAGAATATACCGGTGGCATCATTGGTGATCTGACATCGCGTCGGGGACAGGTATCTGGTCAAGAGCCCCGCGGGAATGCCATCGCTATTGATGCTTTTGTTCCGCTGGCCAACATGTTCGGCTACATCAACACTTTGCGTTCGATGTCTTCGGGCCGTGCCCAGTTCACCATGCAGTTCGACCACTATGATCCTGTTCCGCAGAACATCTCGGACGAGATTCAGGCGAAATACGCATAGCGAAAATTTGAGGGAGCTCGCGCCGCGGGCTCCCTTCATTACCGAAAAAGGAGGCCATCATGGCAAAGGAAAAGTTTGAGCGTACGAAACCGCATGTCAACATTGGCACGGTTGGTCACGTTGACCACGGCAAGACGACGCTGACGGCAGCGATCACGAAGTATTTTGGT
>NZ_JBXWSJ010000040.1:0-40983 GCF_059613365.1 Ruegeria sp. BHSA163 | reverse complement strand
GGACGGCGTGCTGACCGTTACGATTCCAAAACCACCCGAGCAGGTGGCGAAAGCAAAGAAAATCAAAATCGAGTCTTCGGGATAAGTAATCATCCGAAAACTGAACAGAAGCTTCCCCGTCGGTTCACACAAAGCGATCCGCCGGGGGACACTCGGCACGCGGTGCATTTGATGATCGGAATGAAGTCGTGAGGACAAAGTTTTACCGATTAGCTAGGGCCTTTCGCGTCTGCTTGCCCTGTTTGCGTTCGATCAAAGAGCCGTTGACGACTTTTTGCTAAAAGGAGTCCGATTTCATCGCGAAGAAGTATCTGTGGGAGGGGCTGCTGTGACTGATGGGCGCTTAATATTCTCAAACCGCGATGATGCTGGACGCAGGCTTGCTGCAGAACTGGTTAAGCGGAGCTTTAACGCACCAGTGGTATTCGCATTGCCGCGCGGCGGCGTGCCGGTTGCTGCGGAAGTCGCAGAAGCTCTTGGTGCACCGCTTGATCTGATCCTCGTGAGAAAAATCGGTGCGCCGCGCAATCCGGAGGTCGCGCTTGCGGCAATCGTTGAGGGGGACCCACCCGAGCGGGTTATCAACGAAGAGGTGATGCGTCGGTCGGGTGCCGATCAGGCATATCTGGAGAGGGCCACCGAACAGCAAGCAGCCGAAATGCAGCGCCGTCGTGAAAGGTACTTGGGCGAGCGTGGCAGGTCCGATGTTGAAGGCAAGACGGCGATCGTTGTAGACGACGGTCTTGCAACGGGAGCCACAATGAAGGCTGCGCTGATCGCGCTGAAACGCTGGGGTGCTGAAAAAGTGGTGGTGGCCATACCCGTCGCGCCCGCCTCGGAAATACCTCGACTTCAAGAGATTGCGGATGAAGTGATCTGCTTGGTCCCGGACCCTCAGTTCCGTGGTGTTGGTGGCGCCTACGCCGATTTTCACCAACTCAGCGATGAAGAGACTGTCGGCTATTTACGCCGGGCATGGACTGTTCAGCAAGCAAGCGTGGACGGTCCGGTACTGAGCCGCACCGTTGAAATTTCTCCCTTGCGGTTGCTGGGTGATCTGGTCGTCCCACCCGATCCGCGTGGCGTCATCCTATTTGCCCATGGTAGCGGGTCAAGCCGACTGAGCCCGCGCAACCGGGAAGTCGCGGAACGGCTGAACGAGCTCGGTTTTGCGACATTGCTCATGGACTTACTGACGGCGCAAGAGGCCGAGGACCGACGCAATGTCTTTGACATTCCTCTTTTGGCCGGGAGGTTGCTTGACGCAGATCTGTGGATAGCATCGGAACCGGAACTGGGCGATCTGCCCCTTGGCCTGTTTGGAGCGAGCACAGGAGCGGGTGCTGCTTTGTTGGCTGCCGCCGAACTGAGCGGGCGTATTTCAGCTGTAGTATCCCGCGGGGGTCGTCCTGATCTCGCCGGGGAACGGCTTTCCGAGGTCATGGCGCCGACACTCCTAATTGTTGGAGGCAAGGATTTTCAGGTTCTGGAACTCAACCGCCGCTCCCTCGCAGAGCTGCGCTGTGAAAAACAATTGCGGATCGTACCGGGCGCTGGCCATCTGTTTGAAGGGCCAGGTGAGTTGGAGAAAGTTACCGATATAGCTGGCGCCTGGTTCCAGCACTATTTGGTCAAGTCGGAGGCGCCTCTTGTGCCTCCCCCGACAGAGGAACGGGTGCCCGCCACTCCGAATGAGGTCGTCCGCGCCGCAGGCGAGGCCTTGCCTGCGTTGGACAATCCGAACTTCGGCACAGCATTTGATCGTTATGGCGCGGCTCGGGTCGTTTTGCTCGGAGAGTCGTCGCACGGAACATCGGAATTCTACCGCGCCCGCGCAGCGATAACGCGTCGGCTAATCGAAGAGCATGGCTTCAACATTGTCGCTGTTGAAGCAGATTGGCCTGACGCCGCGGTCCTTGATCGCCGCGTACGAGGGTTGCCTGAGCGGAGCCGCAACGTATCTGCGTTTTCGCGTTTCCCTGTTTGGATGTGGCGCAACCGTGATGTGGATGACTTCATCTCTTGGCTTTGCGCTTACAACACCAAGCTGCCAGACGCGAAACGCGTTCGTTTCCAAGGGTTGGATATTTACAGCATGTTCAACTCGATCGCGGAAGTTTTGTCTTATCTGGACACTCACGACCCTGCAGCCGCAGCGCTCGCGCGGCGGCGGTACGAATGTCTTGCGCCTTGGTCAAACGAGCCCGCAGCCTATGGTCGCGAAGCTTTGTCCCGTGGCCACGCACTGTGCGAGGAGCCGGTGACGCGGGTCTTAGTTGACTTACTTACAAGAGAGCTTTCTCAGGCGCGGCGCAATGGCGACAACTTGTTCAATGCAGTGCAGAACGCCCGGGTCGTCGCCGGTGCCGAGCAGTACTATCGAATGATGTACTACGGTTCGGCCGAAAGCTGGAACTTGCGGGACATGCACATGTTCCAAACCTTGAAGCAGATAATGGACCATGTTGGACCGGACGCGAGGGCCGTGGTCTGGGCGCACAATTCTCACATCGGCGACGCAAGGGTCACTGACATGGGGGCGAACCGAGGCGAGTTCAACATTGGCCAGCTTTGTCGTGAAGAATGGGGCGAAGACACCGCCCTCATCGGATTTGGAACCCATACCGGCACGGTGGCCTGCGCGTCGGACTGGGATGGCCCCATGGAGATCAAGGCAGTGCGTCCATCGCGTCCTGACAGCCATGAGGGGGTCTGCCATTCCGCTGGGGGCGAGCGCTTTCTGCTCGACCTGCGGCCCGGGGTTAATGAGGCGCTCCGATCCGCAATGTCAGAGCCGCGGCTTGAACGGTACATCGGCGTGATCTATCGGCCAGAGACCGAGAGATGGAGCCACTACAGCCATGCGATCCTCTCGTCTCAATACGACGGTTATGTCTGGTTTGACCGCACACAAGCTGTGGTGCCGTTACCTGCGGAACCCGTGCCTGGGTCGAAGGATACCTTCCCGTTCGGTCTGTGAGACGATCCCTGATTATCGGACAGTGCTGCCACATAGATATGACTCCGCAGTCCTCGAATACATGCGGTCCAAGGTCGGGTTGGGCGCTGCCGTGGGCGGTCTTGTTCCGCATCATTGCAAGCCAAATCTCTGTGGCGAAGACCAAAAAACAATCTGTCGGCGTAAATTTTGGCTCTCTGCAAAAATGGTCCTCATGGTGCGAAGCAACCCCAGAATGGAACCGAGGCAATTTTTTGGAATGGCGGTTTTGTCCGCATAGCAGTCTTTCACATCGAGCGCGGTGATTGGCCGGTCCCAGCCCAAAGTCGCCATGTAATCGACCATGGCGTACCGCTCCGCAGCAAGGCCAGGGCCTATAGCCGCTCCAGCCTACATTCAGACAGCAAGCGTTCGGCATCTGCGCATTCGAAAAGTGCGGTTCCCTCGGTGCTGACAGTCGCGCTGGCTGCCGCCACTCCCCATCTCAGCGCTTGCTCGGGAGCGATTCCACGCGCGAGCGATAGTGTGAACGCGCCGACCAGCGCATCCCCGGCGCCAACCTTACTGCGGACCGGTACCTGGGGGGCACTGCAAAAATACTTTTGGTTGCCATTAACCATGACAGAACCCTCTGAGCCGTGGCCGCAAACCACAATCCGCGCGACGCCACGCGCAATTAGGTGTTCGCAGTAAGCGAGATTGTCGGCGATTGTCCGCATTGGGCGACCGGTCGCTTTTTCCATTTCGCTGCGGTCAAGCCTTAGAACGTCTAAGGGGGAAGCGGGTGAGTTGATTAGGTGCAACAGCGGCGCCTTGGACGTGTCAACGACCAAACGTCCATCGAACCGCGATACAACCGCCTGCACTTTTGAGGGAAATTCATCTGGAAGGCCGTGAGCTGCGCCACCACTCAATACGACGAAGCCTTCCTGAGGCGCGGTCTTTGAGACCAGATCCAGGATCATCTGCGCTTCATTTTCACTCACCGGTTCTCCGGGCAGCGTGAAACGAAACTGCTCACCCGATGTCGCGTCGGTAACCGCTAGGCTATAACCCGTTTCACCGGCAACCCGGCATTCAACGGTCGGAACATTTTCCGCTTCCAGCAATCTAAGTAGACGATGTCCCATTGTTCCACCAACTACGACCAAAGCGCTGACGCTTCCGCACAATTTTATGATCGATCGTGCGACGTTGACGCCGCCACCGCCCGGATCAATCCGCGGCTTCGCGCAATATAGTTTGGGCCCGGGCTCTACATGTTTGGTAGAGGTTGCATAATCGACAGCCGGCTTCAGGGTGATCGTCAGGATTTCGGGCAAGAGGGTTTTCCCCAATTTCGGTGGTTACTATCGCGATGGCAGTTTACCATGATGAAGCCGTACTCTGAGTAAAATAGTCGGATGACTGCCTCGAGCCCAAAGCTGCCTCTAGGGAAATATCACATGATCTGCGGGTAAGTTGGCAAATATTTTTGTTTATACGACGGATCTGAACGTTTGTTTTCTGGCGGCTTTGACCTGCGCGAGAGCTTAAGGCATTCTCGAACTATGGCTGCCCTGACAAAAATCGAAATCCTCTTGCCGGAAATCAGGGCCTACGCATATTCGATCTGCCAATCGTCTGTAGAAGCGGAAGACCTTGTCCAGGATGCGGTAGAAAGAGCGTTGAGAGCTGACAACAAGCCCGACGAACTTAACGATCTGCGCCCATGGATGTTCCGGGTGGTGCGAAACCTTTTTTTCGATGAATTGAGAAAGTACAGGGTACGAAGGGAATATTCACGGGTGCAGGGACGTATTTCTAGTGAGGTTGACGGATCGAACCAGGAAAGGGATGTCCTTTTGCGTCTTGCTTTCGAAAAACTCAGCCCTGAGTTCAGAGAAATTTTATTTCTTGTGGACGTGACAGGCCTGAAATATGCGGAGGCTGCAATAGTTATCGACGTTCCGAAAGGGACTGTGATGAGCCGCGTGAGTCGAGCAAGACGCGCACTTTTGAAGTTGGTTGGTGTTGAAGACCGCGACGCGATAGCGAAGAAACGGAAGTGACAGTGGCGCTGAGTGATAAAGATTGGGAATTGGTGAACGCCTACCACGACGGCGAGTTGGACAAGCAGTGTGCCGCGTCTTTGAAGAGGCGATTGAGAAGCGAACCGGAACTTGCGGCTGCACTTGAATGTGTCAAGCAGGTGTCTGTCAGCTTAGAAAAATTAAGCCCAAGGACTGCCGCTTCTAAAGCAACTACTCCGACCAATAAGCGTCTACGGAAGTGGGCCGCGGGCGGTGCCGTCGCGGCCTGCCTCATCCTTGGGATAGCCTTTACTATTTTGTCAGACGAAGAGTTGGGCGTATATGAAATCCACCAAGCGTTTCTTGATCAAACCTTCGCGTTTGGATCCGGAGATCTGCAAACGGTTGCTGGGATTGCACACTTTCCAGATCTCGGCGCTGCAAATCTGACTTTCGTTGCTTCCCGTACTATAGAAGTGGGAACAGCAGCCCATTACACAGGCCGCAATGGTTGCCGCCTTACTTTTTTGTCTATGTCCAGCACTGCTAAGGTTCCATCGCACTTAAAAATGCAGGTTCAGCAGTGGAACTATGGCGACAACTATTTTGCAATTTTGGCAAGCGGCATGGATCACGGAAAATTTGTCGCGATATCAGAATACCTCAAAGAAGAAACGCGAAAAGCGACTCTCCCAACGACTGTCTTGGCACTTCGAGAAGCAACGAATAAAGCTAATCGTTGCACTTGATCAGAATACTATTTGTTTGCCTTGCCTGGAAAGTTGGGTCTGTCTTCGTTGTAGTGCGTTGCCAAATAATCCAAGATGACCGTTCGATCAGGCTCGTCGATCTCCGACATACCTTGTTCCTCAACCATCCATTCCAACATTTCATCCCAGTGTGCTCGCGTTAGACCTTGCTGCGCTACAATCATCTCCGAATGGCAAGCGGTGCAAGAATAGTAGGTTTCCTCTACGCCCTCGGCCACATGCAGGATGCCGAATTCCGGCTCCTCTGCCGTATCTTCAGTTGCCGCTGTTTCCGTATCGGCACCGAATTCGATCGGCGCGTCAGAAAATGAATTGAGGTAGGCAATCAAATCTGCCCGGTCACTGGGTTTTTTGAGCCCGGCGAAGCTCATCTTCGTTCCTTTTATAGCCTTGCGCGGCGCTTCGAAGAATGCATCCAGCAATTCAATATTCCATTCACCGCCGACGTTCGTCAGCGCCTTCGAGTATTTGAAGTCGTCTCGAGCAGCAACGGGGCCACCAACTATGCCATAAATGTTCGGCCCGGTCTTATTCTTGCCTCCCTGTTCGACCGTGTGGCAGGCCGTGCATTTTTTGAACACCTTGGCACCGTTCTTGGGATTGGCTGTCGCAAGGCCTTCAATCGTGTCGGCTAGGGTGGGGGAAGAAAAAAGGCCAAGGCACTGCACAGCTAGCGCCAGAAAGCGGGGACGCATGTAGTTCTCCTATTTTTGAGATAAGGGGCGGCTGCGTGCCGCCCCAACTGTCGAGTTTAGCTGGCTCGCACACCTACCCGGTGCATAGTGTTGTTGAGATAGCCTTTCGGGTTCCAGTCGATGGCATGTGGCTGTGCCTCGCCATCACTGTCTGTAGCCCGCGCCCATATCTCATAGTATCCGGCCACTGGGAGGCTAACATTGGCCCGAAAATTCTGCCAAGCCCCGGAATTTGCAGGGTCGTCAAGTTCCGCCTTCATCCAAGTTGCGCCAAAATCAATCGAAATCTCAACGCTGTCGATCGTTCGGTCACCAGACCAAGCGTGTCCGCGCACTTCGGTAGACAATCCAATATCCGCGGCATTTGCGGGGAAGGTCACAAGCGATTTCACTGGCATCCGTTCGATAATTTCAAACGCCTCTTTTGGCACTTCATCACCTGCCGCGACCGGATAGCCCGGCACCCGGTAGGATGTCCCGGTCATTTTCGGTCCATCATGAACCTGATCACGGAGCTCGATCCGGCGAAGCCACTTCTGTGAACAGGATCCTGGCCAACCCGGTACCACCAAACGCAGTGGAGCGCCGTTCATCGGATGCAACGCTTCACCGTTCATCTCGAAGGCAATGAGGATATTGTCGGTCATCGCTTTGTCGATCGGAACGCCGCGCGAGATTGGTAACTTCTCAGGGTCTCCAGACAGGTGACTGTCGGCCCCGTAATGTGCGGTGTAAACCACGTTCGATTGGACACCGGCTTTTTCAAGAACATCTTTTAAGCGTACCCCTGTCCATTCCGAGCACGCCACTGCGCCATATGTCCACTGGTTACCCTTTGCAGGCGGATCAAAGAAAGCGCGCCCATTGCCTCCGCATTCTATGGTCAGCGCCATGGTTACGACCTCGAACTGCGACTTTAGGTCGGCGATCGTCAATTCCATCGAGTTATCGACCAATCCATCAACTGTCAGGGTCCAGCTTGCAGGATCCATATCATCCGGCAACAACCCATTGTTACGGATGAAGTGACGGTTTGTTGGTGTAATCGGATCATCCAAAAATTCCGGCGGCGTTTCGGCATTGACGGGTCGATCATTCAGCAATGTCAGGCCGTCCTTACCAACGAGAACATCTCCTTGTGCGTGAGCTGCTGGAACGAAGCCCAAAGGTAAATTTTCATGGAAGGGGATCGACGTCCCTACGACAGCAGCCATACCCGCGAGGCCTGTGTTCTTGAGAAATCTTCGCCGTCCCGGATCGGTAGCATCGCCTAAGTGCCGAGAGACGTCCACCTCCGACCGATCTGCAGCTTTCTGTCCCACTTTGCGATTATTGTCGTCATCAAGCGCCATATCATCCTCCCTATGCTTGTCTACAAATGTGCTTATCTGCACCTTCTTTCGGAAACCAACGTGAGAGAGTTATGTTTTATTCCATTTTGAATATTGGTTTTTGAAACTCGCAATCAGAAGCTGTGCAAGGCCTGGTTAAGAATTCATTGCGCGACGTACAAAAAACTTGCGAACTATTGCGGTTTTGCCGTTCGCATTCGGCAAAAAAACATTGACAATTAAAAAATCAAGTATTCGAATAATTGCATGCATAGTGAGGAGCCATATCAAACTAGGCTTGAAATCGGCAAGCGCATAAGGCGGCTCAGAAGGAAAATTGGTCTGACACAATGTGAACTTGCCGAGTCATTGGGCCACAACAGTTCGACCAGAGTTAACCAGGTGGAACTCGGAAGAATTCGGCTGTACGCTGAAGAGCTACCTAAGCTGTGCAGCACGCTGAAATGTTCGTTATCCGACGTCGTTGAGGAAGGAATTTCCCAAAACAAGGAAACCGATACCTAACTTGGGCATTCGTTGGCTGGTTTGTTCAAAAAATGGCCGCTAACAAATTTAAAACTGACTGGGCTTCCTGCTAAAAACTGGTGAGTCCGACGTTGTACATCCGGGAGAAAACTATGAAAAGTATTATTGCTGCCGCTGCGCTGTCACTGGCGATTTGTACTGGAGCATTTGCAGAGGGCAACACCCACTATGTTGCCATTCATGTTAACGAAAATGACCCCGGTGTGATGAATATGGCGCTCAACAATGCAGCCAACGTAAACAAGTACTATGGGGAGCAAGGAGACAACGTCGTCATTGAGTTGGTTGCATACGGACCGGGCTTGAACATGCTGATCCCTGACAAATCACCCGTTGCAGATCGAATTTCGACAATGAGCCTTGAAATTGAAAACCTGTCCTTTGCCGCATGTGGAAATACCCACCGCAAGATGTCCAAGAAAGCTGGAAAGGACGTAGTTTTGATGGACGAGGCGTCAGTTGTACCCTCTGGAGTCGTGCGTTTGATTGAGTTGCAGGAACAGGGATACGCCTACGTGCGGCCTTGAAGGCTAGCGTTAAAACAGGGCTTCTAAGCAACCGCTGAGTTCAAAGGCTCAACCACAGGTCTTGTCAGAAGAACTTTGCTTGAGCGGAGTAGGGCGGTTGCATACCATTTAGTAATGACCAAAAGCGAACCTTCCAGTCACATTGAACAACTACAATGCAAACCAGTTTCGAACAGAAAGCAAACGCTCTGAAGAGCATGTTTCTCTGACTGGTAAATCCACACTACAGCCAAAAGCGACAGTCAGAAGTTGAAGTTTATCGCGGCATAAGGTCCATACAAACCAGAATCTACTAACACTGCATCTTGATCAAAATCGAGCGTTAGGTATCGGGCCCCCCGGCGCCAGTTCAGTGCGGTCTGTCCATTGCCAGCGCACTTCCGCTGCGACGTCGAATTGATTGTCCGCGTCGCCAGAAACACCGAAGGACGTCATACCATGTAGAGAAGGGCGCCATCGAGATCGAGTGTTTCGAGGAAGGTACAGTTGAGGCATTGCTGGTAGAAACCGGCGATAAACTCCCCGTTGGAACCCCTCTCGCCCGCATCCGCGCAAAGGGCGACGATTTGGCCGAAGCCGACAAGCAAGCCCCTCAAAGCCCGCAGACGGAAACAGTACCAAAAACACCGGGAAAAAGAATGCCGATGGCCCCGAGTAAATCCCAAGTGGTAGTGCCACACCCGGAAACGGTCGCTGCGTCACCCGCGGCGCGCCGCAGGGCACGAAACCGTAACGTCAACTTGGGAGAGATCAAGGGTTAGTTCCCCGGCGGGCGCATTGTTCTCTCTAATGTCGAGGCTGCTGCGTCCGGGGAACCGATCCATAGGCCGAACAAACCACTGGTCGCTTCAGAGAGCATGCGGTAGGCGATCGGGTCGGCCATGACACGGTCCAAACGGTAAATTCCACACTTCTATCTTTCCCAGCAAATTGACGTGCAGCCTGCGATGGATCGGCTTGCCGCACATAATGAGGGTGTGCCGCCGTCGGAGCGCATTCTCATAGGAGCACTATTTGTGCTTGCTGCGGTACATGCCGCCAAGGCAGTCGGCGTAATGAACGGTCATTATGAAAATGGCCAATTTCTGCCTGCGGAGACCGTGAATATAGGCGTCGCGATGGCTTTGTGCGGAGGTGGACTAGTGGTACCGGCGCTAATTGGCGCGGATGAAATGACATTGCAGGAAACCATGCGCGGCATGCGGGATCTTGTTGGCCGTGCCCGTGCAGGCAGGCTTCGAAATTCTGAGATGACGGAAGGTACGATAACCGTCTCCAGTCTCAGTGAAGATGGCGCTGAAGCAATGACCGGTGTTATCTTTCCTCCCCAGGTGGCGCTGGTGTGTCTTGGAGCCCCTCAGGTCAGGCCTTGGGTGGTCTCAGGCGAGATTGTTCCACGTCGCGTTGTGACCTTGACCTTGAGCGCTGACCACCGCGTGAGTGATGGCCGTCAGGCCGCCCAGTTAATTGCAGCGTTCATCACAGCTGTGTTTGAACCGGAGAAACTATGACCGAAGAAGAAATCCGCGTCGCGTTTGTTGAAGAACTCGTAAGGATCGCGCCCGACATCGCGCCGGACGACATTGACGATAATGATCACCTTCAAGATGACCTTGGTTTGGATTCGATGGACGTCCTGAATTTGGTCACGGCTTTGCATAGCCGTGTAGGAGTGGATATTCCGGAAGTCGATTACCCGAAGCTTTCAACCTTGCCGTCTGCAGCAGCTTATATCTTTTCAAAACTTACCTAAGAACAAGTAGTTTGAGTGGTCGCAATGTAGCGGTCAGCCATCATTCAGCAGTATTCAACAAAATCGGCAGACATAATGGCGGCCAGTGGCTCACGATTCGCATCATTTGCGTTTGATCAAGGAAGCACTAGGCGCATTCTGCTAAAAAGAACCAAACCTTGCCGCTGAGTTTCTATTGAGACGTAACTTCTTCACAGGTTTATGAAACGGTGCTCAAAAGGAGAGACAAACATGAAAGATCCGGAACTTTCGACCCTAATCGAAGAACTTGAGACCAGATCAGATTTGTCTGTAGCTGACTTCGATGGAGTTGCCCACGGTCTAACTTTCCTGTTTTCAGGCCAAGAGAGCCTTGCAGGCCTTTCCGCACAGGATGTGGCAGGCGCAGAGCAGGCAATACATATTGCAGATGTGGCTTTTCCGAACTGGTCGGTGAATATTCACGGTCGAGCCAATGAAAGAGATGGACACTGGAGATGTTCGCTGCGGGAAAGCGATGCCAGGGACAATGACGCCGCGATTGGTATCGGCAGTTCACCTGTCTTGTCCCAAGCCATACTTGCCGCGACCATGCGGCTTGCAATGTCATTACACCCGGATTGAATCGCTTTCGACCGCCGATTGAGCTTGGGCAAGGAAATGAGTAGCGGGATAAAAACGGGCTGATATCTCCAATTTTCGTGCGTGCATTTTGGATGAAATTCTCACCATAACTCTTAACACAGCAGTGGATTATGCCACTTCCATTGAGGCTGTCGTTCCGGGTCCGAAGCTATACTGCAAAGCACCGAGGGTCGATCCGGGGGCGGTGGCGTCAATGTAGCCAGAGCCATACGCATGCTTGGTGGACGGGCAAAGGCGTTGGTCGCGACAGGTGGCGCTAGCGGCCAGAAACTGTGCACTTTGCTTGAAGCCGAGTGTGTTCCGCTTCATGCAATGGACGTCGGCGGCGAAACTCGACTGAGCTTCGCTGTGACGGACTAGAGCAGCGGTGAACAATACCGGTTCAGCCTTCCCGGAGACACGCTGACGGGAGATATCGGCGAGCGTCTGATAGAGGAAATCGTTTCGCAAGCCCCGCGCCATGGATTAGTGGTACTAAGTGGTGGCGTCGCGCCCGGTCTTGCCGATCGTTTTCCAGAGAAAGTCCGTACCGCTCTTGAAGGAATTACACACAGGCTCGTCGTTGATACCTCCAAGGGCGCGCTGCAACGGTTGATTTCCGAGCCTATTGCTCCTCTTCATGTTCTGCGGTTCGACCAAAGGGAAGCTGAACGCGCCGCGATGCGGCCGCTTGCAGATCTGCAGGAGAGCATCGGGTTTCTAACCAACATGATTACGCGGGTCGTGGCAGAAACGCGGGTGATGGGTCTTGGTGCGGAAGGATCGCTGCTCGTGACCTCCGCGACGCTATACATATGCCGGACCCCAAAGCTTCCTGTCGTCAGTAAAGTCGGGGCAGGCGACGCTTTCATTGGGGGGCTCACCCTTGCATTGCAACGTGGAGATGGTTTGCGAGATGCGTTGCGGTGGGGGGGGGTCTGCCTCTTCCGCAACAATGGCGACAGAGGGTACGGGGCTATGCAAGGAAAAAGATTTTCTGGCGCTTCTTCCAATGTGCCAGGTCGAAGTTCCATGAGTCAGCCAATTTCCGCATTCGCGACATTATGGAGTACCTTTATGAAACTGTCCGGTGTCACCGAAATACTATCGATCCCCAACTTCACCAATTGACGCGCGTAGGCCGGGTCATTGCTTGGCGCTTGCCCGCAAAAGCCAACTTTGACACCTGCATCATGTGCCTTGCGAACAACGGTTTCGATCATCCAGAGCACTGCGGGGTCATCCTCACGGAATAGCTCGGACAAGTCTTCAGAGTCTCTGTCGATGCCCAGTGTCAGTTGTGTCAGATCGTTGGACCCGATCGAGAATCCATCGAAGCGCTTCGCAAACTCTGCGGCGCACACAACGTTCGAAGGGATCTCGCACATCACGTAGACTTCCAAACCGCCGGTGCCGCGTTCCAGTCCGTTTTCGCCCATGACCCTGAGAACCCGGTCGGCCTCCGCTGGGGTTCGGCAAAAGGGGATCATGACAATCACGTTTTGAAAGCCAATCTTGCGCCGCAGACGGTCGATTGCCCGGCATTCTAACGCGAACCCCTCCCTATAGTGCTCAGAGTAGTACCGCGATGCGCCCCGAAAACCGATCATTGGATTTGCTTCGCTGGGCTCGAAGGAACGACCCCCCAACAGATCTGCGTATTCATTCGTCTTGAAATCGCTCATGCGCACTATGACCGGTTTCGGATGGCAGAAGGCGGCAATCCGAGACAATCCGCGTGAGAGCCGTTCGACAAAGAATTCCTCTTTGCTGTCATATGAGTGTGTAAGCCGTTCAATCTCGTCCAGCGCGTTGCTGTCCGCCACCCGTTCCGGATGAACAAGTGCCATCGGATGTACGCGGACGGTTGAATTTATCACAAACTCCATGCGCGCAAGTCCAACACCCCTTACGGGCAAGCGCCACCATCTGAATGCAGCAGACGGGTTTGCCAAGTTCATCATGACATCGGTACGCGTGTCCGGCAGGTCGTCTATTGTGTCTTCGGTCACGGTAATCTTTGACAGGCCTTCTGTGACTGTGCCGGTCTCTCCGCCAGCACACGAAACAGTCACTTCTTGTGCATCATGCAGCACATGGGTTGCGTCCCCGCATCCGACCACTGCCGGTAGTCCAAGCTCGCGGCTGATGATCGCGGCGTGTGACGTCCTGCCCCCATGATCGGTGACGATCGCTGCCGCCCGTTTCATAACCGGCACCCAGTCCGGATCGGTTGTTGATGTCACCAGTATGGAACCATCGACAAAGTTGTCGATGTCCCTAGCGCTCTTGATGATATTGATCCGCCCGCTTACGGCGGCATCGCCTACGCTCAGCCCGGTCGTCAGTGCCTCGCCGGGCGCTTCAACGGCATAAGTTCTAAGCGCAGGCAAATCGCGGCGGGATTGGACTGTCTCCGGTCTGGCCTGCACGATGAACATCTCGCCGGTATCGCCGTCGCGGGCCCATTCCATGTCCATCGGCTGGCCGTAATGTTCTTCAATAATGCTTGCCTGGCGAGCCAGTTCCAGGATTTCGCTGTCGCTTAGAACGTATTTTTCCCGCTCCGCAGTGGATGTGGCCACGGTTCGCGCGTCCCCGCTGGCGTCGAGGATCATCTTGATTTCCTTTCGTCCGCACTTTTTCTCCAGAATCGGACATAGCGCCCGATCGTTTAGAAACGGCTTGAATATCTGGTACTCATCAGGGTCGACCGCGCCTTGGACAACGGTTTCGCCGAGACCCCACGCCGCATTTATTAGCACAGCATTCGGGAAACCCGTCTCTGTATCGATGGAAAACATCACTCCGGATCCGCCTTTTCCGGCGTTGACCATTTGTTGGACACCAACAGACAGGGCCACTTTCTGATGCTCGAATCCTTTGGTTTGCCTGTAAGAGATTGCGCGGTCCGTATACAGTGAAGCGTAACAATTGCGGCAGGCTTCCAGCAAAGCGTTTTCCCCACAAACGTTTAAGAACGTTTCCTGCTGACCGGCAAAACTCGCGTCGGGCAAGTCTTCTGCAGTCGCGCTGGAACGCACGGCGACCGCGACGTTCTTCTGCCCGAGCGCATCGCTGAGGCGCCGATAGTGCGAGCGGATTTCTTGTGCAGTTTCGTCCGGCCAGTCGCCGTTTCTTATCGCGTTCCGGATGGATTTTCCGGCATCGCTTAACGAGACTTTACCAATGGCAAGTCTTTGCAAGTCGCGCGCGATTTGGATCTCCAGTTCATTGCGTTCGATGAAATCCCGAAATGCACCTGCAGTCGTCGCAAAGCCGGGTGGTACCTTTATGCCCTTCTGACCCAAGGTGCGAACCATTTCCCCTAGAGAGGCATTCTTTCCTCCGACTATATCGGTGTCGGTGTGCATAACGTGCTCAAAGCCGATAACGTAGCCGTCCCGATTGGACATGATCCCCTCCTCTTGGAAACTTCGAAACTGTAACATCTCTATTCAAGCGAGTTTTGATCCATGTCAGCATCCGAGAAATGCAATCGGAAAACCTAGACGAAAGCTATGTGAACAAGCCAGAACTGACGTAGATCAATGCATCGTCTTGCGCATTGTTTAACAATGCTTCGTCTGACGAGGCTGTAAGGCCCAAGATGATGGAGGTTTGCCCGTGTCGAAAATCTTGCGAGTACCTGAAGACGTCGTTGTTCTGGTTTGCGATTCAAAGAAAGCGCTGCTTCTCAAAAACACTGGGGCGGTCGCGCAACCGGTATTGCAAACCGAAAAAAGCATCGAGCGACCCAAACATGCGGGCGAGGTTGGCAACCCTGATCGACCCGGCCGAAGGTTTGATGGTGGCGCCGCGGCAGTCTCTGGTAGTTCTCGCAGCGCCATGGAAGCAACCGACGTCGAAGCGAAGCGTGCAGAAGCATTCGCAGTAAGTATCGTTTCGGCTCTGGGTGAACGACACCGTAAAAATCCAATAGGGGGGCTAATAATCGCTGCACCACCAAATTTTCTTGGAATTCTGCGTCAGAACATGGATCATGATCTTCGACAACTCATCCGCGATGAAGTGGCGAAAGAACTTGCCGAAATGCCATTGTCGGAAATTCAGAAGGGCTTGCTTAACAGCCTGTGACAAAGTTTAAATTTGCTCGCGCGCTGGTAAATTCCCTTTAAGAAATCGTTTATTGTGACGATCGTACCAGAATAAATCGTTCTGCAACGCTCTTGGGGTTACGTATTCCGGAGCGGAGTAGAATGGTACGATCCAACAAAACAGAAAATGATAGACCTTTTGCGTAGTTTGCGCTCAAACGCATGTAAGGCAGTCTGAGTTGAACACTCCACAATGGCAGAGCCATAAACCAGAACATCTTCCATCATTCAGAAAAACAACTCGATCAAGTTTTTCAAGAATAGCCATAGTGTTTCTCGATACGGTCAAACGCGAGGTTTATCACATCCTCAGCTACACAGTATGCCATCCGAACGTGACCTGAGCCAGAAGGGCCAAATGCGCTGCCCGGCGTTACGGTGACCTTCGCGTCGCGTAGCAGTTCATGTGAAAACATTACATCTTCCACTTGCGACCCGCGAAGGCGAGGGAAAACGTAGTACGCCCCTTCGGGCCGCGCGTAATCGAAAATATGGGACACAGCATCCAGCCGATCACAGATCAGTTCCCGCCTGCGATCCAGCCGCGTCTCAAAGTCTTGCAAGTGGGTTGGCTCCGAAGACAAGGCCGCCAAAGCGCCAACCTGAGAAATCCGTGGCGTACAAATCATTGTAAGGTCATGCACCTTGGCTACCTCACCGCAAATCACTTCGGGAGCGATCATGTAGCCTACTCTCCACCCACTCATCGCGTAGGCTTTTGAAAAAGTGAAGAGGTATACTAGGTTTTCAACATGTTCTCGCGCCGAGGCCAGGTTAAAGAATGTCGTTTTGTTTTCGTAAGTGAATAGGCTGTAAGGGTCGTCGAGAATAATCAATACACCGTGCCGGGCAGCAATCTTTGCAGTGCGGCGCAAAGTGTGTTCCTTAATGATCCGACCCGTTGGGTTAGAAGGGGAGACCAGTACTATGGCTTTGGTTTGGGGCCCAATCAGTTTTTCGAGCGCATCGACGTCCAGTTCCCAGCCTTTATCCTCATGCATAGACCAGAACACAGGCGTTCCGCCGCAAAACTCGATCTGACTTATATGAGATACAAAACCTGGGTCCGTCACGATCACTTCGTCTCCGGCTTCGACCAGAACGTGTAGAAGGCTGTTCAACGCTTCCATATTGCCTGAGGTGATCGTCACATTTCGTTCTGGATCGACTCGTATTCCTGTTCGACGTTCATGCTCATGTGCAACGGCCGTGCGAAGTTCCGGTAAACCGGCAGGCAAAGTGTACATGCCCATCGTGGGATCACGTTCCAGTTCCCGCGCTACGCTCTCGCGAATGTAGGAAGGTGTGCGAAAAGAAGGCAATCCCCAAGCAAGCGATGCTGCTCCAGAAACTTTGGCGCTCAGAATAGACATTTCCTTGATCGCCGACATCGCTAGGCGGCGTGATCTGCTCGAGATAAGTTCAAACTGTTTTCTTTGCGCACTCATGGACGCTCTCTGTAGATCATAGAAAGATTCTCTGTCTTGAATACACCAGTAAACTCAAGTGTTAGTTTTCGGGTTCTGCGGATTCTTCGAAAAAGCTGGTTCTCTGGCATGTCTAAGACTGTTTCGGGCTCGTCTATGAGTACCTTTTGAATGACCGGACGTCCGCTCAGCAAACGCAAAGGACAAAGGCATGCTTGCCGGATTAGCATTGAAAAACGTATTCGCCTGGAGCATCGGCATAGGGGCGCCGAGGCCGAGTTTTATGAAACAGATTTGAGGGCAGCATGGCGTCAGTTGATCTTTTCCGCAACCATTTTACCAACTCTGGCCACCATGATCCGTTAACTGGATGGTGGCTTTCAAGCCAACTATCTGGGTCGACATAGAGACCGCCTCGCTTTCGGCGTCCCACGCGATAATGCCTTCCCGAGTGTCCCGGCTCACTTAAAATCCCGCCGTTATGTCCTGCATTGGTGAGAACGAAGGTCAAATCACAATCGGTGAACAAACGTGTTTTGTAGACAGACCGCCATGGCGCAATGTGGTCAGCTTCCGTGCCAACGACAAACATTGGAACTGAGATGTCTTTAAGAGCAATGACTCTGCCTTCGACGGCAAATCGACCCGCGGTGAGCCGATTTTCAAGAAACAGGCCCCGCAGGTACTCCGAGTGCATACGCGCCGGCATGCGAGTGGTGTCGCCATTCCAAACCAGAATGTCTGATTGTAGATCCTTTTGCCCAAGAAAGTAGCGTTTGACCGCGCGCGAGTAGATCAGGTCTTTGGCGCGTATGGTCGCAAAAGTTCGGGTCATCTGAGGTCGGTCAAGATACCCTTGCGTCCACATCAAATCTTCGATGAAAGAGACCTGACTTTCATCCACGAAGAGCAATAGTTCTCCAGCCTCCGCGAAGTCTATCTGTGCTGCCATCAAGGTGAGTGAGGCTAGTCGGTCATCACCGTCGCGTGCCATCAGGCACGCCGCGAGAGCCAATAACGTGCCGCCGAGACAATAGCCGTTTGCGTGCACTTTTTGTCCCGGAACGATCCCGTTGATAACATCCAAAGCGGCCATGAAGCCTTTTTTGCGATAGTCTTCAAGGCACAACTGGGCTTGGTCCGCTGTTGGATTGCACCACGAGATCATGAATACTGTAAACCCTTGATCCACCAAATACTTGACCATCGAATTTTGCGGCGAAAGATCGAGAATGTAGTATTTCATGATCCAGGCGGGCACAAAAAGGAGCGGTTCAGGGTGCACTTTCTCAGTTTGCGGAGTGTATTGTATCAGTTCGAACAGATCATTTTGAAAAACGACTTTTCCTTGCGTGCAAGCCAGGTCTTTTCCGATTTCAAAGCCTTCAGGCGCGGGCTTGTGGGCTTGAGTCATCGTTTGGATCCAATCCTCGGCGCAGTGCTGAGCACCCTCTACTAGGTTCATGCCTAGCTTCCGAACCGTTTCTTCAATGATTTCAGGGTTCGAAAAAGGAAAGTTTGACGGCGACACCAAGTCTAACATCTGACGCACTTGGAAACGTATCCGATCTACGTCTCGCTTGCCCAAGCCCGGCATTGGTTCCGTAGCAGCATCCCACCAGTCCTGCATCGCCAGAAAACTCTGCTTCCAAAACTGGAAGGGCTGGTGTTCCCAAGCGGGGTGATCGAAACGGTGATCTTGTGGTTGCGATGCAAACAAGGGCTGGGATGGTTTCGCAGATGCTTCAACCAACAGCTTCACTGCGTCTTTATGCGCGCGTTCCATCAATTCGAGTTGCCTACCCGGTGACCGGCTGAGGTGCAAAGCCCAATCATTCCACGCTGAGAAGATCGAATAGGGTGAAACGCCTCCTGTAGATTGCGCAAGACCGGCGCGTAACGTGCGATCCAGCAATTGATGTGGGTGGTCACTCGTCACCTCACGGAATTCAGTTCCGTCAGAGATTTTAGATGCATGGCGGTTGCCTTTTTGATACTTAATCTTTTTGGCCATTGTCTGCACCCTTTCCTATTCCCAGGTCCTGAGAGTTGACCAAGCTTTAGAGAAAGATACAGGTCGCGACGTTGACCCATGTCATTAGTGGCCAAGCTGTCAACATGATTTTTCCAGCCTAGCAAACCAATTTTCGCAAATGAATGCTGGTAGTATCCGATTTTTACGCGGGGCTTTGTTCGCCGCTGAGCGGCATGCGAAGGTCTGATGCCTAACTGTCTTGGGCAGAAAAAAAGTCGTTCGCATCGAGCGCAATCGCTCCCTCCAAACATACAACCACTTTGGGCTAGCTGCAGCAACTAGATCTGTTTCTTTAAAATGACCGCTCGGCGGACTTTGCTTTCGTCCGCAAAAGGGCATTGTGTGAAGAACTAGACTCATGCTGAGGTAGCAGCACGTTTTCAGGTTGCGTGGAAGTCCCAGCGGTGGGAACCTGATAGAGCCGGTCTTTCAGCGTTTAGCAAAGGTGCGTTGAATCCACCTTTGGCCGGATCGGCCCCGATTCCAGTGAGCCAAACGGTAGTTTGCAGCAAGGAGCCGCCGATGAATTTAGACCCCCGGACAAGGGGACAGGTTCACGCCCAGGACAGCGCGGGCGCACTTGCTTTGCTGGAAGTTGATCTGGAGCGCGGGCTGAGTGCGGAAGAGGCGGCGCGCCGACAGAAGATCTATGGCGAAAACCAACTGGAACGAGCGAAACGTACTACAGTGCTGACGCTTCTACTTGATCAGTTCCGCAGCGTGATTGTTTGGCTTCTGACTGCGGCCGCGGTGCTGTCAATGATGGTTTCCGACTACCCTGAAGCGATTGCGATCTTCTGCGTTTTGGCTATCAACACCGCTATAGGCTTTTTCACCAGCTGGAAAGCGCTGCGGTCGATGGAGGCACTGTTTCAACTGACCGCGTTCACCACCCGAGTGCGGCGGGACGGAGAATCGGTGTTGCTGCAGGTAGCCAAGGTCACCCCGGGCGACGTGGTGATCCTCGAAGCTGGAGATGTGGTGCCTGCCGACTTGCGGTTGATCAAGGTTGAGAATTTACAATGCAACGAAAGCGCTTTGACTGGGGAGTCGGCTCCCGTTACGAAAACGTCGCAGCGGCTGGTCCCTGATACTCTGGTCGCAGATCGAACAAATATCGCCTTCAAAGGTACAGCGGTGACGCGTGGCGCCGGTA
The DNA here is from genome assembly GCF_059613365.1 of Ruegeria sp. BHSA163. Lineage (NCBI taxonomy): Bacteria > Pseudomonadati > Pseudomonadota > Alphaproteobacteria > Rhodobacterales > Roseobacteraceae > Ruegeria > Ruegeria sp. BHSA163. The sequence continues at coordinate 21,051 of NZ_JBXWSJ010000040.1, read as the reverse complement.
TCGGCGTCGTCGCCTTGGTCGGTGCCGAGACGGAAATAGGTCGGATTGCTACCCTGGCCCAAACCGCGGAAGCAGCGGCGAACCCGCTAGAGAAACGTCTCGACAAGCTGGGTCAGGCATTAGTGCTGATTACTATCGTCTTATCAGGGTTGATCGGGCTGATTGGGTTCATGCGCGGCCTCGGGATGGTCGCGATGACTGAGACCGCGATAGCGCTCGCTGTAGCGGCAGTGCCTGAGGGCTTGCCCGTTGTTGCTACTCTAGCGCTGGCGCGCGGCATGCTGCGGATGGCCCGGCGCAACACGTTAATAGAACGTCTGTCAGCGGTCGAGACCTTAGGCGCAACTACAATGATCCTGACAGACAAGACCGGCACCCTAACCGAAAACCAGATGACGGTAGCGGGCTTTCTATTAGAAGATCGCGATCTGACTACCGAGAATTTAGTACGAAACGTGGCCGATGCACCGGACTTGCGCATGGCGCTGGAAATAGGGGCGCTCTGCAACACTGCGGAACTAACCCACAGCGGTCAGGACGGCATTGGGGATCCGCTGGAACTGGCGCTGTTGGACGTAGCGGCGCTATTGGGGGTACGCCCCGATCTCGACCCCGACGACCGGCCCGAGGTTGGAAAGCATCCATACGACCCAGCCTTCAAGATGATGGCGACTCAGCACAGCGCTGAAGGTCGCTATTTCGTCGCGGTCAAGGGGGCTCCCGAGGCTGTATTGGAAAGCTCGATCGCGGTGCTGACCGCGACCGGCCCTCAGCCTCTGACCGAGGCCCAGCGGCAGCAATGGCTGGACCGGATCGAGGCGGCGGCTGGGGCCGGCTATCGCCTGATCGGCCTTGCGTACAAGTATAGCGACAGCGTAGAGGAGCCGCTACTTGAGCAACCGACGTTTGTCGGTCTCGTTAAATTGCTGGACCCTCTGCGACCGGATGTACCGGCGGCGATCGCGGAATGCCTGAGCGCCGGCGTGCGAGTGGTGATGATGACCGGCGACCATATAGCCACTGCAACCGAGATCGCGGCTCAGGCCGGGCTGGGTGTGGATGGCCGCATTGTCGCAATGTCCGAGCAGTCGCTGCAAGAACTGAAAAAAGGCAAGGTCGGCAAGGTGTTGTGCCGTCAACTGGCTGAGACGAACGTATTCGCGAGGGTGGCGCCCGAAACCAAGCTGCGGCTGGTCGAATATTACCAGAATCAGGGCCACGTGGTGGCTATGACCGGCGACGGTGTTAACGACGCTCCTGCACTTAAGAAATCCGATATCGGCATCGCCATGGGTCAACGTGGAACTCAAGTGGCGCGCGATGCAGCCGATGTTGTGCTTAAGGATGATGCATTCGCCTCGATCGTCGCAGCGATGTGGCAGGGTCGCGTGATATTTGGGAACATTCGCCGCTTCGTGGTCTATCTAATGTCATGCAATTTCAGCGAAATCCTGATAGTCGGGCTTGCTATAGCCGCTGGTCTTCCCGCGCCGTTGGTGCCGTTGCAAATTCTGTTTCTCAATATCGTCACCGATGTGTTCCCCGCATTTGCCTTGGGTCTGGGAGAGGGTGATCGCAACGTAATGAAACGGCCGCCGCGCGACCCACAGGATCCGATCGTCGGCCGTCCGCAATGGATCGATATCGCGGTATTTGGCCTTCTGATCACGGTTGCCACTCTGGGCGCGTATTGGTTGGCGCTGATCCATCTTGCGCTTCCGGTGCACGAAGCGGTGACAGTGGCCTTTCTAACACTGGCGTTGGGGCAACTTTGGCACGTTTTCAATATGCGGGAACGCGGAGAAGGACTGCTGATCAATTCGGTTTCGAAAAACCCTTGGGTCTTTTCTGCACTGCTCTTGTGCCTGGCTCTGCTTACGGCTGCATTTCAATTGCCTTCGGTGGCAGGGGTACTGCAACTTTCCTCGCTATCGTTCGAAGAATTTGTCTTAGCGGCGGGGACGAGTTTGTTCCCGCTGATCGGAGGCTCGCTGTGGCTTAAACTGACCCGCGCTCTAGGCATCTAGACAAAGTTGCGGCGCATTGCCATCGCGTCGCGCACCCTTGAGTGCGCAATATCTAAGGCCGCCTGTCGCGGCGGAACTCGATTTTCGCGCATCACCTCCAGTACCACGCGAGTGTTGTGTCGGATCTTCCCTGCTATAGTTTGCATGGCTTGCGCTTCGGACCCGCCGTGATACTCAATCGAGGCGCAAATTACCCCGCCGGCATTGGCGATGAAGTCCGGTACTACGAGCACTCGTCGGTTATGAAGCTGAACTTCGATCTCGGCACTTGCTGGGATGTTTGCGCCTTCCAGAATCAACCGGGCTTTGATGCTGTCGACATTCCTTGCATGGATGGCACCGGGGCGCGCGGCAGGAATCAAAATATCACAATCGACTCCGATAACCGCTGTGGGATCAGGCAATACTTTACCGCCGGTAAGCGCAGTCACGCTTTCTCCCGCGCTTTTCAATTCCCTTAATTCGGCCAGCGGCAAGCCGCCTGCGTCCACCAGGCTGCCATGACTGTCAGAGACAGCGACCAAGTTTGCGCCTTTTTCGGTTAGGAACCGCGCCGCGTTTTGGCCGACCGCGCCAAAGCCCTGAACCGCCACCCGCGCACCTTCAAGGTCGAGGTCGCAATAATCCAGAGCCACTTCGGCGGCTGCAGCGAGTCCAAAACCGGTGGCGCCGATTTCATCCAACGGAATACCACCCAGAACCCGTGGCAGGCCGACAGCGCGGCCAATCTCGTCGGCAACCCAACCCATGCAGGTTTCGTTGGTGCCCATGTCAGGGCCGGGGATGTAGTCTTCAATCTGCATGATTGCCTGGGAAAAAGCGCGCATCAGCGCTTGTTTTGCTGCAGCCGGCATGGCCGGGTCTGCAGAAATCACCGCCTTTCCACCGCCATGCTGCAAACCAGCGGCGGCGTTCTTCAGCGTCATCGCTCGGGCCAGTCCGGCACATTCCGCTAGGGTTACGTCAGGTGCCATGCGAACCCCGCCGATCGAGGGTCCAGCAGCAATGTTGTCGACAACCACGATTGCCTGCAAACTTGCTTGAAAATTATGCAGGTGAATGATCTTTTGTGGACCTAAATCGTCGCACAATGCGAATATCTCGCTCACTGCATCATCCCTTTTCCGAGGGCGTTTCCAATCGGGCTCGCACCGTTGCAAGAAAGCGCGCCGCCTCGCCACCTGTGACGGCGCGGTGGTCGAAGCTGAGCGACAGGGGCAGCAGCTGCTGTTCCTGTGGCCTACCGTCCTTCATGATGATGCGAGTACCGATGCGACCGGCGCCGAGGATAGCAACTTGGGGCGGGACGACCACCAGCACCGCATGTTCACCACCGATCATACCGAAATTCGAAAGTGTTATTGTGGCATCGGTCATCGCATTTGGAGCGATGGTCCGGTCGTGGACCGAGGCTTTGAGCGCTGCTAATTCGGGCGCCAGATCACGAGGGGTTTCGACACTGCGCAGCACCGGGGCGAATAAACCATCGGGCGTGTCCATAGCTATGGCCAAGTCCACATGCGCGTGCAATTGTCGACGTTTACCGTCGAACCAGGCGTTCAGCGCGGGTTCCGCGGCGCATGCAGCGGTAATGGCGCAAATTAGCTGCTGCGTCGCATTGGCTTCCTTTGCCCAGGCGGATATGTCGGCATGATCCATAACGGTCGCGGGCACTACGCTTGTGCCAGAGCGCTCCATCTTCCGGGCCATGACTCGGCGCGGCCCGTGCAGCGCTTCGCCCAAGCCATCGATGGCGGTTAATACATCGGCAGACTGGATCGCACCGCCGGGACCGGTGCCTGTCACCATCGCCAGATCAACCTTGTGCTCGGCTGCTAACTTGCGCACCGCCGGGCTGGCTTTGACCGGAGTCGCTGTGTCCGCACTGGGTTCTTTCGGTGTAGGTTTGGGTTTTGGTGCCGCAGCATCGATCTCACCCACGATAGCACCCTTGTCTGTAGCCAGTTCGCTGTTGAACATTACCAAAGCTCCCCCGACTGGCACGACATCGCCGGTTTTCGCCATGAGCCGGGACACGGTGCCGCTAAGGGGCGAGGGCACTTCGATCACCGCCTTGTCGGTCTCGACTGATACTAATGGCTGGTCGGCAATCACATGATCGCCTGCAGCCACATGCCAAGCGACAACTTCCGCCTCTTTCAGACCCTCTCCAAGATCGGGTAAGTAAAATATGCTCATGCAAACTCCATAGTTTCCCGGGCGGCGGTCAAGATGCGGGCGACGTCGGGAAAGAAATGATCTTCGAGCCGAGAATACGGAGTTATGGTGTCATACCCAGTAACCCGTCGAACCGGCGCCAGAAGGCTGGTCAGGCGATGTTCCGCCAAATCGGCGGCTACCTCGGCACCAAACCCGCCAATCATCGGTGCTTCATGAACGATCACACAGCGTCCGGTCTTTTCTACAGAAGCGTGCACCGCGGCGCGGTCATAAGGTTTCAGGGTCGCCAAGTCGATCACCTCGGCCTCGACACCCTCACTAGAGAGCTGCTTGGCGGCTTCTATTACATCTGTGCAACAGGCACCCCATGTGATCAGGGTCAGATCACCGCCCGCGCGCAAACTAAAGGCGTTGTCGAGCGGCAACGCCTCTCCGTCATCCTCGACTGGCTCCGAAAACGCGCGGTAGAGCCGCTTCGGCTCTAAAAACACGACTGGGTCAGGGTCTTGGATCGCTGCCAGTAACAGGCCATAGGCTCGAGCGGGTGAACTAGGAATTACCACCCGCAGCCCGGGGATATGCGCCAGCATTGCCTCCATGCTTTCGGAATGGTGCTCGGGAGCCTTAATGCCGCCGCCATAAGGCGCACGCAACACCATCGGGCAACTCAGTCGCCCTCTAGTGCGATTACGCAGTCTTGCGGCATGATTGACCAACTGGTCGATGGCGGAATAGATGAAGCCCATAAACTGGATTTCGGCCACTGGCCGCAGCCCCTGCGCCGCTGCACCCACTGCCACGCCAGCGATCACAGTTTCGGATAGGGGCGTGTCGCGCACCCGAGCCGCGCCGTGGCGCTGGATCAGCCCGTCGGTGGCGCGAAAAACACCGCCATCGATGCCTACATCCTCTCCAAAGATGATCACCTCGGGGTTGTCTTGCAACGCCCGACCAAGTGCTAGCCGTATGGCCTCGATCATAGTAAGTTCAGCCATTGGTGACGTCCTCGGCTTGAAAAGCCAGATCGACGGGCAACTCAGCGTAGAGGTGATCGAACATTGCCCGAGCGGGTTCTGGTTCAATGGCCAGATAGGCTTCGGCCGCGGCATTGACGCGAGTATCGGAGTCCTGCAAGAGCGCCTTTTCTTCCTGTCTGCTCCAGCCATGATCCGCGACGAGAAGCTTTCGCAGCCTGGCAATAGGTTCTTCTTGCCAATGCGGGCTGACCTCTTCGTCATCGCGATAACGGCTGGCGTCGTCCGCGGTAGTGTGATCGCCTAACCGATAGGTCTGGCATTCGATCAGGCAGCCGCCTTTCCCGACCCGCGCGTTATCTACCGCTTCGGCGACGGCTGCGCGGACAGCAATCACATCGTTGCCATCAACGATTGTCCCAGGCACACCCGCCGCTACTGCCTTTTGTGCCAGTGTCTGAGCCGCGCTCTGATCGGTGCGTCTGACGGAAATTGCCCATTGGTTGTTATTGATCACGAACACCGCCGGCAAGCGCCACACTCCAACAAGGTTCAGCGCTTCGTAAAAATCTCCCTTTGACGTAGCGCCGTCGCCAGCCACTGCCACCGCCACCCGCGGCTCGCCACGCTGCGCCATTGCCAATGCCACTCCTGCGGCATGGGGGAATTGTGAAGCGACTGGGATACAAACCGGAAAATCTTGCACCGCCTCGGCAAAGGCATTGCCACGTTCGTCACCACCCCAGAACAGAAACAGTCCTTCCAGGGGCACGCCACGCAGCATCTGCGCGCCGTGCTCTCGGAAAGAAGGCAGGAAAACGTCCTCAGCCCGCATCGCTAGTGCGCTGCCAATACCAACCGCCTCTTGCCCCAAGCTGGAGCCATAGGTGCCCAACCGCCCAGTACGTTGCAGCGCGATCGCCTTAGTGTCGAAGGCTCGGGTCAGTACCATCGCTCGATACATACTCACCAATGTGTTGTGGTCTTGGGCAAAATCGGGCAGGACGCCAATGACTTCCCCTCCGGGCGCGACAAACCGCAGCGGTTCAGGAACCTTGATTTGTACGCGATCGACCATGGGCTATTCCTTTTTCGCAGCAGAAAGTTCCCGCGCCATCTGTTCGCGCATCACATATTTCTGCACCTTACCGGTAATCGTCATTGGGAAGCTATCGACGAACTTGATGTAACGGGGGATCTTAAAATGAGCGATTTTGCCTTTGCAGAATTCGCGGATGTCCTCGTCGTTTGCGAGGTAGCCTTTACGTAACTTGATCCAGGCGCAAACCTCTTCGCCGTATTTCTCGTCCGGGGCGCCTATCACTTCGGCCTGCTCGATGCCTGGGTGTGTATAAAGGAAATCCTCGATTTCTCGCGGAAAGATGTTTTCGCCTCCACGGATCAGCATGTCCTTGCTACGACCCACAATCTGGAAGAACCCTTCGTCATCAACGACCGCGATGTCGCCACTGGCGATCCAGCGGGCATCGTTGATCGCCTTCGCTGTCTTTTCGGGATCGTTCCAGTATTTGAGCATCACGCAGTAGCCACGAGTCAAAAGTTCGCCCGGCACCCCGCGTGATACGATCAGGCCTTCTGCGTCGACGATCTTGATTTCCGTATATGGAAGCACTCGGCCAACGGTTTCGACCCGGCGGAAGACTGGATCGTCAATTGCCGTCTGGGTGCTGACAGGACCGGTCTCGGTCATACCGTATGCGATGGTTATTTCGGTCATATGCATTTCAGACATGATCCGCTTCATCAGTTCGGCCGGGCAGGGCGCACCTGCTATGATACCAGTGCGGAGATGCGTCAGATCGCGACCTTTAAAGCCCGTACTGTCGAGTGAAGCGATGAACATAGTGGGTACTCCGTGCAACACTGTGCAACGTTCTGACTCGGTTACGTCCATTGTCGCCGCAGCATCAAAACCGGCCGATGCAAAAACCATGGTGGCAGCGTGCGCAACGCAGCAAAGCGTTCCAAGCACCATGCCGAAGCAATGATACATGGGCACGGGGATGCACATCCTGTCGCGTTCAGTCAAACGCATTTGCAGCCCAGTGAAAAAAGCGTTGTTAACTATGTTATGGTGGGTCAGTGTCGCGGCCTTGGGGCGGCCGGTGGTGCCCGATGTGAACTGAATGTTGATAGGATCGTCGAACTGTAGCGTTGGCATCAGCGCCGTTAATTGCGACCGGGTTTCTCGGGTGGCTCGGGCAATGATTTCGGAATAGCGTATACAGCCGGGCAACCGGTCTTGGCCTAAGGTAACCACCCAACGCAGGCTCGGGATCTTGGCCGCTTTTAACCGTCCGGGCGTGGCCTCGGCCAGTTCCGGCATCAGTTCGTTCAGCATCTCGACGTAATCGCTGGTCTTGTAAGAAGGTACGAACACCAGTGCCGTTACCTCAACTTGCCTCATCGCGAATTCTAACTCGGACAGCCGATAAGCGGGGTTTATATTGACTAGGATCAAACCGGCCTTGGCAGTGGCGAATTGCAGCACCACCCATTCCGCCATGTTAGGTGCCCAAACCCCAATCCGTTGTCCGGGCTTTAGACCGAGGCCAATCAACCCGGCAGCAATGTTTTCGGCATGGTGCTCCAGCTCTTGATATGTCCAACGGATATCCTGATAGGGAACCACCAAGGCCTCTGCGTCAGGAAATCTTGTTGCAGTCTTCGTCAATAATTTGCCAACTGTCACACCGGTCAGAGGTATAGTGGAAACGCCGTGCTCGTAGCTCTTCGACGACTGGATGTACTGGTAAGCCTCTTGCATTCAGAGCCTCCCACTCTGTCTGAAAGACTGGCGACTCCGGTTCTTCTGGTACCGGAGTTGCTTTGAAATAACATAGCGCCAGATTCGCGATCCGGGATTGATGGAAATCAAATGCGTGATGCCAGCTCCGTCCGCAAAGAGTTGTCGCCCGAAATTTCGATGAGGCTTTGCAGGGTAGTCGGAACTCTAAAAGTTGAACTCTCTGCATGTGAGAGAGAATTTCGGGTCGTGTACTTTCATCAGCGTATCATTGTTATCGATGAATTAAACTAGGCTTATCTCATGGCTGACGAAAACGCCTCGGCAGTAAACTGTTTGTCAATCTTCTTGGAAAGGACACGCAGCGGTGACGCCGGGAAGACAACTGGCCGCTGGTCATTGACCCAAGTTCGGCAAAGTCGTGAATACGCCAACCAGACCTGCCGTGCTTAGCAACAGCAAGAGCCATAGTACTATCGTTCTGTAGGATTCAGCTCCTACAGCAGCGAAATGTCTAGTTCCCAACCAGAGGCCAATCGCGAGTAACGGTAGAGAGGCTACGGCGCGTATGATGGATACGCTGTCGTAGTAACCAGCCTCAATCAAAAGAAAAAAAGCCCATACATCAGCGGCAAATAAGTAGAATATCATCGTCGCACGCATCTCGGCCGCTCGCTCGTTTGAAAAGCTGAAAAACAGAGCCAGAACAAGGCCGCTAAGAGCCGTCGCGCCGTTGATGACACCAATTGCAGATCCGACTAGCGCATACATGCTGGGAGAAAACCGGCGCAAGCGTGCACGCCAAAAGACCAAATAGAGGCTGGACGCGAAGACGAATACCAAAGCTGTCAACCTCAGAGTTTGGTCGTCAATGTGTCCAAGCAGGTAAACTCCTATAGGTGTGCAAGTTATGCCTGTTGCAAGCAGGATGCCAAGTTCGCGCCATTTGATATGCTTTAGAATACCGCTCATCTGCGCCGAGGACGCAGTTAGTTCCAGGGCGATAGACAGCGGTACGATTTCGATCACAGGCAAAATGAAAGTAAGTCCGGCGAAAAATATTGCAGTAAAGCCGAACCCAGAAAACCCGCGAATATAAGACGCCATTAAGAGGATTACCGCGTACCAAAGCGCTTGACCGCTAGGAAAGTCGAGCAAATTTTCCATTAGAAGACAAGCGCTTCCTATGCTGAATTAGATGTATGTTAGCGAGGTTCGCACCAGAAGTTTTTCAACCAGTATCACGGAATTGTCGAACGGTGTTGAGGTAAATCCAAACTCAACAGCATTTCTGAAAACGCGCAAAGGGGTGTTCGGAACCCTTTTCGAATAAGTTGCGTTTCGAAAAGAAATCCAAAGTATTTCCCAACTGATCTTTGTATAAAAGAAGCTTTCCTAATTTAATTTGTTCCGGGGTTCTTCGTGGTTTCTTTTGACCTGTATCAAAGAAATGCCATCGCCTTTGTCAAAAATGTTTGTCAGTACCAATCACTCTAATCTGGCGTCAGAAAAATGGCTTACAAGCAGATTTTGTTTCACTCGAAGGCACGGGAAAAGCTTCTTTCTGGGACAAAGGCACTTGCTGACGCAGTGCGTGTAACCTTGGGACCTAAGTCCAAATCTGTCCTTATTCAGCGTAAATGGGGAACTCCTATCGTTTGCAACGACGGTGTAACCATCGCTAAGGAAATCAAGTTGAAGGACCCGGAGGAAGATCTAGGGGCGCAGATGCTGCGGCAAGCAGCAGAAAAGACAGGAGACTTGGTAGGGGATGGTACCAGCACCGCGACGCTTCTCGCCGAGGCGATATTTGCGGAAGGTATCCGAAATGTAGTCGCCGGAGCGAGCGCAATCGAAATTCGACGTGGTTTGGACAGGGGAAAGAAAGCTGCGGTCGACGTGCTTCGAGGTTTGTCTCAGCCGGTTAAGTCGCGCGTCGAAAAAGTTCAGGTTGCAACGATTTCAGCTCATAATGACGTATACATTGGAGAACTCGTTGCGGACGCCATTGAAAAAGTAGGGGACGAAGGCGCGATTACGGTAGAAGACTCTCGCACAATTGATACGGTGCTTGAAGTGGTCGAAGGCATGCAATTCGATCGTGGCTATATTTCTCCGTATTTCGTTACAGAAACCGAGGATTTAACCTGCGACTTGGAAAACGTTCTCGTATTCCTTCATGATAAGAAACTATCAAGTCTGCGACCATTGATTCCTTTTCTTGAATCAGTTGTTCAGCAGAACTCACCACTGTTGATCATCGCCGAGGATGTGACCGAAGAAGCACTGGCAACTCTGGTCGTCAACAAGTTGCGAGGCGGCTTGAGGGTTGTTGCGGTAAAAGCCCCTGGGTTTGGTGATCGGCGACGGGCGATGATTGAGGACATCGCGGTGCTTACCGGTGGACAGTTGATATCCGAAGAGGTCGGCACAACGCTGGAAAGTCTCTCGATCGAGCAACTCGGCCGTGCGAACCGCGTGATCTGTACCGGTGATACGACCACAATAATTGGCGGGGAAGGAGACAAAGATCATATCTCTGAGCGGATCAATCAGATTCGAGCGGCAATAGATGCAACGACAAGTGACTACGATCGAGAGAAACTGGAAGAGAGGTTGGCTAAGCTGGCCGGCGGTGTTGCAGTAATTCGCGTTGGTGCACCATCTGAGGCAGAAGTGAAAAGCCGAAAAGAGGCTCTGGACGATGCAATCAGTGCAACCAAGGCAGCAATGGAGGAGGGGATTGTTCCAGGGGGTGGCCTAGCACTCCTTCGCTGCACGCAACCCATAATGGAGCTGGCTGAAAAAGCCGAAGGAGACGAGCGCACTGGTCTACTGATCCTTTGCCGTGCTCTCAGTGCGCCTACTCGGCAAATAGCGGACAACTCTGCAGTCGATGGTGGCGTCGTTGTCGCGCGCATGCTGGAAAGCAAAGGGGCCCTAGGGTTCGATGCGGCCAAGAACGAATATGTCGATCTTTTAAATGCGGGCATTGTGGATCCTACAAAAGTTGTAAGAACTGCTCTTGAGAACGCAGTCTCGGTGGCAGGAACCCTGCTGCTTACAGAAGCTACAATGACGGAGGTTGAGGAGGAGAAAGACAAGTTGGAACAACAGATGCCGCAAGGTCTGTGACCGGTGGATGCGCATTGTCGGGAGCAGTTTGGTTGAGGTGGGCAAAGGTCTTTGGTAGCTTCCGAAGTTGAACAATCCCGGCCCACATAAGTACCTCGAGGTGAGTGTTGAGGTCTTGTCATAAGAACGTGGCTAATGGCGGCGCGTAAACTTTCGAAACCTTAATCAGTGAATAGGCTCTCGGCTTTCAACTGCGTTCAGTCGAGACCCGAAATAATTCACTTTTCAGTATTATTTTACGTTTGGTTGCTTTCTTCGTTTCGAAAGGCGGATAAAAGGCATTAAAATATCCGGTTGCCAACTCCCGGAGAACATCATTTTTCCTGTAAACAAACGGATTGGGAACCATTCATTGGCGTAAATTTACTGTTTGATTGAAGTCAATGCGCAGAACTGTAGATCGGTTTATTCACCTATTTAAAGCCGAGATGGGCAGTGGCGAGGGAAATTTTCGTGGCCTGAATAAACGTTTAGTTACGGTATTCGGCAATCAGGCTTAAGCCAAGCCGTAATCTCCGAGTTGGGAGTGGTGATATCTTGGAAACGGGTTTTCGAGAAGAGAATGCGAGCTTTGATGTTCGGCCGCGATGGCACATCGATCAGGCCAAAGGACCAATCCTTGCCGCTGCAATCCACTCCGGCCATGACCTTCGCGCCGAATTAGTTCCCTTGTTAGCTATTAGTGAAGCGGAACGATTTCGCGAGGAGGATCCTTATGCCGACTACTGGGCAACCGCCTGTCCAACACGCCTTCTCGTCGACCGCTCCCGTTTTGAAGTGGATCTCAATCGTCCGCGTGACTTAGCCGTATACCAAACGCCCGAGCAGGCTTGGGGGCTCCATGTCTGGCGGGAACCACTTGGCAAGAGAACTGTCGAACGTTCGTTGGCCGAATACGATGCTTTCTATGACGCGCTAGCTCGCGATTTAGAGCAGGTAGAGCAACAGCATGGAACTTTTGTTATTCTTGACCTGCATACCTACAATCACCGAAGAGATGGTCCAGACGTTAGCCCGGCAGAGAACCTGACGAACCCGGAAATAAACGTTGGGACAGGGACAATGAAAGACCGCGATCTTTGGGCGCCCTTGATCGATCGTTTCATGAGTGATATCGACTCCGTCCCGTTTCTCGGGCGGAAATTGGACGTGCGTGAGAATGTTAAATTCAAGGGCGGATGGTTTCCGGAGTTCGTTCATCAGCGGTTCCCTGAGACAGGCTGCGTGCTTTCTGTCGAGGTCAAGAAATTTTTCATGAATGAATGGACTGGCTTTGCCGACCGTGAGGCAATTAGCGAGTTGTACCGTCTTTTTCGCTACGCTTCGGCCGGGCTCTTGCAGGAATGGACGTCATTATGACAGGAAAATCGGCGTTAGATTTCACGTCAGTCTCGCCAATTCCAACGGTTCCATTCGACATGGAGATTGTAGGTGGACGGCTTGCGATAGAGGAACGCCATCCATTTCTCTGTCTCCATCGCGGGCCGAAGAACCGCGAGGATCATGCCACTGCAGAACTGCTTTTAGGTCAAGCCTCATTTGCAATAGCGCCGATGGCCACCCCTTACAGCGCTGAGTTTTCTGATGTTGTAAAACAAATGCTCGCTGAGTTAGCGAAGGAGTTCCATTCGGTTCTTTTGCTAGAAGTTTATTCACTTGAAGCGGCGGGCTCCGGCTTTTCGAAAGAACAATCGTTGCTATTTGAGTGCCACGTTCCTGAAACCAGCGCCGGCGACAGCTTCCTGAATGAACTGGAGCGCGCGATACTTGCTGAAAACTGGCCTGGAGCAAAGGAGCCGGAGATTAAGGTCGCTTATATGCGTGTTCCTCATCCCGAGACGCTACGCCCGCTGCTGACAGGATCGGCTGCAATCGAGGCTAACATTGTCCCAATTTGTTTGGGATTAAGCCCCATTTACCTCGACCAAATTACAGGAGAAATCCTGCCTGTATTGCATCGGGAATTTCAAACCCTGTTCGGAAGAGTGCTGAAGAAGGCACTTTACTCTTTTTGCCACTCTGAGCGTGTCCATCTTCCGCCACATTATCACGCTTTGGGACGGACTCGTGTTGGCGAAGCTATTTTAGCTATTGACCGAGAGCTTTATCGATTTGGCGAAGCATTTGATCCGCTTCTTCTGTCAACCCCGGTGAATGCGCCTTCTGCCTGGAGACGGTTCGCAGCGGACCACTATGATCGCGAGCCCGACTTCCACTACCGTCCCCTGCCAATTGATCCAGGACGTTTCAAGCGTAACATCTACCAAATCCCACTTGAACAAGTCGAAGATCCTACTCTGCATAGATTTTTTGCAACCAAGCGCACAGAACTTGACCGGTTTGCGACACTTCTTGAAGAGCGCGAAACAGAGCGATTTGTTCTCGTCAGCCGTCAGATTTTTGGCGCCCCGGATGACCGGCTTGTCGCTCTGGCCAAAGACATTCTGGAACACGTGCCACCGCACACAAAGGATGATCACGCGAGTGACTCGCTTAATGCAGAGGCATTCGCCGCTGCGGCGCGTGAAGACTTGCTCGGTTATGGATTGGATCCTAAACTGGTTGAAACCCGCGAGGATGTCCCCGGTCTAATGGTCAGTCGCGGTCGCTTTCTGGTCGGAAGCGACGCAAAGGTTCCGCGTCGACGATTGCGTGCGACACTGGATCACGAAATCGGCGTGCATGTTTTGACGCACCGCAATGGGGCTGAACAACCTTTTGGACAACTCCGTCAGGGAATGGCTGGTTATGAGGAACTTCAGGAAGGTCTCGCCGTGTTTGCGGAACATTGCACAGGCGGCCTAACACGCCCTCGTTGGCGCCAGATAGCTGGGCGTGTCGTTGCAGTGGCGAATCTTGTCGCGGGGGCGGGATTTATTGATATTTTTCGTACCCTTAATAGAGAGTACTCTTTTGGACGGCGTGCCGCGTTCACAATGACAATGCGAGTAGTTCGTGGAGGAGGGTTCACGAAGGACATGGTGTACCTTCGGGGGCTGCAGTCTGTTGTGGAACACGTTCTAAGCACTGGGAACATAGAACCTCTATTGGTTGGAAAAGTGTCTTACGATCATCTCGACATTTTGGAAGAGATGAGTTGGCGTGGGTTGCTACGGGCTCCGCGTTTTAAGCCGGCGGTATTCGAACCAGAACGGTTGACTCCGATAGTCGAGGGGCTGAAACGCGGCGGTGGGTTGCTCGAAATGGCGCGGAGCACGGAATTATGAAACTGGGATTTCTAGTAAACCGACTAGAGACTGAAAAGGAGCGGTATACGACGACGCTACTTGCGATGACAGCGGCAAACCGCGGCCACGAAGTATACAGGATGGATGTAGCATCGCTCTCTTGCAATATCGATGCTAAGGTAACAGCCCGTGCGGTTCAGGTCGCTTCAGCCGCTTCCGTGGATTTGATTGCTGAAAAAGAGGCTCGCGATGCAGCTTCTAACTCGATAGACATCAGTAATCTGGACACTCTTTTCCTAAGGAATGATCCGGCGGAAGACGTGGTTTCAAGGCCGTGGGCGCGCCTTGCTGGGATCAACTTCGGTCGTTTGGCCAAGCAAAGCGGTGTGACTGTGGTCAACGATCCAGACGGCTTGGCTCACGCGATCAACAAAATGTATTTACATTTCTTCCCAGCAGATGTTCGACCAAAATCCATTGTAACCAGATCTAAGGCCGATTTACTGGATTTTGCGACCAATTGTGGCGAACAGATAATGGTGAAGCCGCTACACGGATCGGGCGGGCACAATGTCTTTTACCTCCGCCTTGATCGTCCGGAAAACATCAACCAAATCTTTGAGACACTTCTGGAGGAAGGACACATCCTCGCCCAAGAATACTTGCCAGCGGCAGTAAAAGGTGATGTCCGCCTTTTCGTTATGAACGGTCAGATACTCGAACGCGACGGAAAAGCAGCGGCAATACGACGCCTGCGAGCACAGGGCGATGTGCGTAGTAACATATCAGTCGGAGCAACAGTTGAAGCCGCTTCAATCACGCCTTCCATGAAAAAACTGGTAGATAAGGTTGCGCCGCGGCTCGTTGACGACGGAATGTTTCTCGTTGGCCTCGACATCGTGGAAGACAAGCTACTGGAGATCAACGTTTTCAGCCCCGGAGGTATGTGGTCCGCAAACCGGCTTCACAAAACAAACTTCGCTCAGACTGTAATTGATGCGTTAGAAGCAAGATGCTAGAAATAAACTTAGTTCTGTTACCCTTTGTTTGAACGATAAAGGAGAGTCTGACTTCTCTTTTAGTTGCACGCCTACCGGTTTTTGTCGTCCCGCTTTACCGCAGTTCGCCAATTTATGCTCTGGTGAGCAAGGCAGGCAATAGGGATTAGACAGGACAGGCGTGCTGGCATTGATCCTGGCGTAATTAATGTCCAGAATTCAGGTTATGGAATGCGACCGGTAGGTTGGATTTTCCGGTTTGAACGGTCTTGTCAGAAGAACTTGGCTTGAGCAGGGCAGGGCGGTTGCGTAGCTTTTGCCCATGACCAAACCTGCCTCTTTCAAGTACTTCAAAACCAGTCCCGAGATCATCCGCCTGGCCGTGATGCTTTATGTCCGATTTCCACTTTCGCTGCGGAATGTCGAAGATCTGCTGCACGAGCGCGGGATCGATGTCAGCCATGAAACCGTCCGATACTGGTGGAACAGGTTCGGCCCAATGTTTGCTTCTGAGATTAGACGCAAACGGGTCCAGCAACTTCGTGCATTCTCGAAATGGAAGTTCTGTGACATCGGCAAACCTCATTGTGTGACTTGAAAAGCGACCTAGCTATGACTGCTATCCGCCCCTAAGCAGTCATCTGACAGAAAGACTCAGATGACCGCCTTGAGCCCAAAGCGGACCATCACTTCAGAAGGTCATGATCGCCAATTCATGGCATGTAAAATGCTTGTACCCTGTTGACCCGGCAATTCAAATTCGCCCAAAAATTCAAACTTCAGGTTTGGATCATCACCAACCAATGCACGCGTCACGTCAGATACAAGAACCTCGCCTCGACCAGCAACAGCCGCGATACGAGCGGCAATATTGACAACTGAGCCAAAAAAATCTTCGTGGGATTGCACTACATCGCCAGTGTGAATTCCAACTCTGACGGCGAGCCGGGGCTCGTCAATTTCGTTCGCCAGATCACGCTGAATTTCACCTGCTGCCGACATAGCAGATCGAGCTGACGCAAAAGACGACATCGTACCATCGCCAAGTGTTTTGACGAATTGGCCTCCATTCTCCTCAATAACCCGTCTTACTGCCGCAAAATGAGCATTGATCTTTGCAGACCACGCACGGTCCCCTAGTGTTTTTGCGATGACAGAGGATGCCACAACATCCGTAAACATTATGGAAGCAAGTCCCTCGGTTTGGCCTAACGACATACTCTCACGCGCGGCCTCGGCCAGTAGAGACATTGACGTCATCTCCGCCCCGTTGATGACTGTATTGGGTGTTGGCACAGAGCCGTGCCGACTGACAATTTTCCAGCTCCCTTGCTCCAGCACGAATACAAATGTATCGCGAAATTCGAACGGTTTTTCGGACCTGCCCACTAAAGTGACCTTGTTAATGATGGTGGCCCATCCAATGCCGCCTGTTTCAAAGGCTTCCGCGAATAGCTCCTCCAAGTGCAGAATATCAGGCTTATCTTGAAAATACGCGGCAACCGCGTCTCTTACTTCCTGTCCGCACCAGTTCTCGCCACTCGCCGACCCTAGAAAGCGAAGGTTTTCGCTGTTGGATAGAAAATTGGGCAAAGCTATCTGATTGCCACTGCTGTGGTTCATGTACCAGCGACGCGAGACAGCAAGCAATTCTGGAGAAGGCTTGATCACATGTTCTTTCCAAGCGGCCGCGGCTTGCTATCGCTGTTGCCGCGGTTAAGCAAATGGTTCCTACTTAATGAATACCGGAATTGCCTAGCAACTCAAAGGGCAACTTTGTCCGCAAGGCAGACGTTGGGCGTAATTAACTGAATGTCTGCACCGAGCCCTGAGCGGTCGTAGGCGTTTGGACTAGGCGTAGAAGCTTACGATGTTTAGAATGGAAAACTTTTTCGGTTTTGGATAAACGCGAGTAAGCAGCGACAACTTTCTAAGTTATTGCTAGGGTCTCTTTGCAACGAGTGCCGTGAGCGCGAGTTAAAGGTTTGAGAGGGGCGCCGATGGTAGATCTGACTGAGTTTCTCGAGAGCTTGGCCCTTGGGCAGTATCTGAGTGTTTTCAACGATAACGATGTGGATTTCGAGACACTGCACCATCTGACTGATGATGATCTGATCTCGTTGGGCCTTTCCCTTGGTCACCGGCGAAAATTGAGTGCCGCGCTCAATTTCTTGGAAACGAACGAAACCTCTGAAAAGAAACAGCCAAGAACTGAGCAGGAAGACGTGCTGGCCGAACGGCGGCAATTGACCGTTATGTTCTGCGATTTAGTGGGGTCGACCAAACTGTCTGCCCAACTCGACCCGGAAGATCTCCGTCGCCTCATGCAGCAGTATCATCACGCAGTTTCCCAAACGATAGTCGATCATGGTGGCCATGTGGCCAAGTTGCTGGGCGACGGGGTCCTCGCCTACTTCGGGTTTCCGGACGCGAAAGAAAATGACAGTGAAAACGCTGTTCGGGCGGCGCGACATGTCGTCTCGAGTGTAAGCCAAGTCTCACCCGTCGGACCTGGCGCCCCGGACAGTCTGGAAGTCAGAATTGGGATTGCAACAGGCACGGTCGTGATCGGTGATATGACGGGTGCGTCAGTGACTGATTTTGACTCGGTCGTCGGTGAGACACCCAATTTGGCGGCCCGCCTCCAAACCCTGGCCGACCCCGGTTCAATCGTCATCTCGGCAGAAACTCACGCGTTGGTCGGAGATGTCTTCGATTACGAAGCGTTGGGCGCGCAACAAATCTCCGGTTTTTCCGATCCTTTGCCCGCATGGCGCGTTTTACACGAGAAGACAGGCACCAACCGGTTCGATGTGCTGCGCGGCGCCGACATTACGGACTTGGTGGGCAGATCAGAGGAAGCCGACCTGCTTCGGCGCCGATGGGCTTCGGTGGAGCAGGGAACCGGTTCCGTTGTTTTCATTTCGGGAGAAGCTGGAATTGGCAAATCAAGGCTTCTCAAAAGCCTGCGACGCGAAATTGTGAATGACGACATCACCCGACTGCAATTCCAGTGTTCGAATTTTCACAGGGGAACCGCTTTTGCGCCAGTTATCGGGTATTTTGAGCACGTGGCAGGGTTTGCCCACGACGACAACCCTGAAAGACGCTTGTCCAAGTTCAAGTCCGCGCTTGGTGAAAATCCAAACGAGATAACCGCGTCTCTCCTCCGTCTGAAAAACGCTCGTACGATGTCGGACATCGAACCTGATCCGGAATTGCGCCGGGAACGTGTTCTGGTTGAGCTAATGGAAATGGTTGAGTTGCGCAGCGCGAAGGGGCCCATGCTCATCGTGTTCGAAGATCTGCATTGGAGCGATGATTCAACACTGGAATTCGTCAATCGAGTTGTCGACGCCGCGTCCATACTGCCGATTTTACTGGTCGTCACAACACGCCCAGGTGTCGAAGTGGCTTGGACCAACGATCCGCATGTTTCATTCATGATGCTGAAGCGACTGGACCGGAAGGCGGTGCGAGCTCTTATTCAAGCGGTTACGCAAGGTCGTTCGTTGCCCGCCGGCGTGCAAGACCAGATCGCGCAACGTACGGACGGTGTGCCTTTATTTATTGAGGAATTGACACGCTCGATACTTCATTCGGACTATCTGCGAGAGGATGGGGACCGCCTTGTGGTCGCGGGTGCCATCCCTCAGCAAGCCATTCCCATGACGTTGCAAGAGACACTGATGGCGCGGCTGGACAGATTGTCGCCTGTCAAAGACGTTGCACAGCTTGGCGCAGTCATTGGTCGTCGTTTCACAGCCGATCTTATTCTGGTTGCTTCTCAAGCCGATCAAGAAACACTTTTTTCGTCGCTAAGAACACTTGAACTAGAAGGGCTTTTGTCACGGCGCGGTTCGGGGCCCAAAGCCGTCTACGAATTTCGGCACGCCTTGATCCAGGAAGCCGCCTATGGGTCGCTTCTCAAGTCGCGACGGTCCGAGTTGCACGAGCGTATCGGACGCCATCTCATGGAACACGCCGAAAACAGTGATCCTGCGATGATCGCCTATCATTTGACGGAGGCTGGTCTGCGCCCGGAGGCGATCGATTTTTGGATCGCGGCGGGTGATCGATCCAATGAAACTGCTGGATTTGCCGAAGCACTTGAGAACTATTCGCGTGCTTTGGAACACTTGCGGGAGATTTCGGCGAGCGAAGCGCGCCACGCAAAGGAAATCGACGTCCTGCTTTCAATTGGACCGTGCCAGGTACAGGTGCTCGGCCCCGCCAGTGATGAAGTGTATGAAACTTACTTTACCGCCCTGCAGCTTGGCGATGATCACGGGGCGCCGGAGCAACGGTTCAAAGCACTCTGGGGCCTTTGGTTCTACTATTTCATGCTCGGCGCAGTGCCAAAGATGCACGACCTCGCTAATCGACTTATTCCACTGGCAAAGGAAATCGGAGACGAAGCGCTCGAATTGGAAGGTCACCACTGCGAGTGGGCTGCTCTGTCCTTGCTGGGCGATTTTGCCGGTGCGCTGA
Organism: Ruegeria sp. BHSA163; assembly: GCF_059613365.1. NCBI lineage: Bacteria > Pseudomonadati > Pseudomonadota > Alphaproteobacteria > Rhodobacterales > Roseobacteraceae > Ruegeria > Ruegeria sp. BHSA163. The sequence goes on along the minus strand of NZ_JBXWSJ010000040.1, from coordinate 1,290 downwards.
CGTCCACGGAAAAAGGCATTGAGGCTTATGAAGAGGAAAAACATCATTGGATGACATTTCACTACGGTGGTCACGATCCGGGGCTTTGTGCCCACAGTCTGAAGGCAGTGAACTTGTGTGTTTTAGGGTATCCGGATCGCGCCAAGGAGATTGCGGATAAAGCGATCGGGCAGGCAATTCGCCTGAACCACGGCTATTCGCTTCTCGAAACGCTCTTCTGTTCGTTGATCGTCATGATGCTCAGATCGGAGTATGATGCGATCAATTCACAAGCCGGTCGCCTTATCGCGTTGACGGATGCCGGACGTTTACCGCCGGAGGCACGCGATCTGGCAAGTGGTTTTGTCGGCTGGGTGGAAACCGAAACTGGCTCCGAAACCGAGGGCTTGGCTCGTATGGAAAGGTCGATTTCCGGATGGCAGGGTTTCTGGGGAGCTTGGTGTTTTCCGTTGGACGCCGCCTTTGCGTTGGCGCTCGCCCAAAAGGGCAATGCCGAGGCTGCGCTGCAGATCGTTGAGACTGCGTCCGAGATGGGTGGAAATACGGGTGGTCATTGGTGGGATGCGGAATTTAACCGGATCCGCGGAAACATTCTTCTTTGCAAAGACGCGTCGGAGCATCACGCCGCGAAGGAGTGCTTCGAGAGAGCCAAGGCAGCAGCCCAAGCGCGGCAAGCGCGGCTTTTCGAGCTGCGGGCGGCGGTGGATCTCACGAAGTTGCGCCTGCAGTCCGGGGATCTGCAAGCAGCGCGCGACCATCTGGAGCCAATCCTGACAAAGTTCACGGAGGGAAGAGATTTGCCGGATTTTCTCAGAGCGAGAGAAATTCTGGATCGATGCAATTTGGAGTAAGGAAGTTGCAAACACATTTCGGCTCATTCACCTCCGAATGAGTGACTGGTTTGTCCGCAAAGCGGACATTCGTACTAGCGCAGCGATCGTCTGCTTCGAGCCCAGAGCGGTCGAAAATGTCCTTTTCTCGAAATGGCCAAACACGCGAGTACCCGACATCCGATTGGCGATATGCAGCAAACCAAGCGCGCGACGGCTATATCAACAAACCTGCCTCTAAAATGGCCGAATTGGCTCTGCGAGTTCTCTAGGGTCGGTTTCCCAAGCCATCAAGGCAAAGACCCGCTTTGAGAGTCGCTCTGCGAACATTTGGCCGATATGGTTGGAAAGCCAGTCGTCGAACTCCGCCATGAGTTCGGGCTTATGGGTCACCGGTAAGTCGTGAAGTTCGATCTCGGCAGTTGGTGGCAGCTCTGCGTATAGTCGGCGAAACAGAGGT
>NZ_JBXWSJ010000039.1:0-44900 GCF_059613365.1 Ruegeria sp. BHSA163 | reverse complement strand
ACAGGCTTTGGTCCGACTTGAGACCGATCCGACCGCTTTGCCCTGAATCTCAATTTCTCCGCATACTGATGATTTGCGTAGTTTGCGCTTTTTGAACAAGACCTGCTGTTCCAATGCTTTGGGTCTTTTAAAGGGTTTGGGCGATATGTCCGGCCCCAACAAGGGCAAGTCAGTTGCCCTTGCGGCAGCAGCGACTTCCTGTGGCGATGCGGGGCGCAATTGCGGTCGCATATTCGGTAGGGTCAAGGGCAAAGCTGCGGCAATGGTGGCAGCAGGAGTGGCGCTGGCTGTCCTGTCCGGTCGCGGCAACGGATGCAGCGACGTGGAAGGCGAAGCAGACTGGACAGGTTCACCCAACCAGGTGGCACAACATACAGCAATTGCACCCCAAACAGGTCTCATGCCGGTGCCTTTCCACGACCAAAGTCCGGCGCGTCCGTGTCTTGTCCCGCGTCGATAATTCCACGACGAATAGCGCGAGTACGTGTGAAATAGTCGAATAATTGCTCACCATCTCCGGTGCGGATCGCACGTTGCAACGCAAACAATTCCTCGGTGAAGCGTCCTAGTATCTCTAGCGTGGCATCCTTATTCGTCAGAAAAACATCCCGCCACATAGTAGGGTCTGACGCAGCAATCCGTGTGAAATCCCGAAAACCGGCGGCCGAGTATTTGATCACTTCGGAATCCGTTACGCGGCGCAGATCATCCGCTACACCAACCATAGTGTAAGCGATCAGGTGCGGCGCATGCGAAGTAACTGCCAAAACAAGATCATGGTAATCAGCTTCCATTTCATCGACATTGGATCCCATACCCTCCCACAGAGCCCGCAAACGTGCGACTGCGTCAGGATCGGACCCTTTAACGGGGACAAGCAGGCACCAGCGATTGTCAAAAAGCTCGGCAAATCCAGACTCAGGCCCCGAATGCTCGGTGCCTGCCAAAGGGTGCGCCGGGACGAAGTGAACACCTTCTGGGATCGCAGGTCCAACATCCTGAATGACATGGCGTTTGACCGAGCCAACATCCGAGACCGTTGCACCGATTTTAAGGACGGGCGCAATGTCGCGTGCCACGGCCCCCATGGCACCTACAGGTACGCACAGCACTACCAGATCAGCGCCTTCAACCGCTTCTTGCGCTGTATCGCATATGCGATCACAAAGTCCGATGCGGCGTGCCGTGTCTCGGGTTGCCCGAGACTTTGCGTAGCCCGTCACTTCGCGAGCAAGACCCCCGCGTTTGATCGCCCAGAACATAGAAGACGCAATCAAGCCCAGCCCGATCAGAGCCACGCGGTCGTATATTTGGCTCATTCGGCGCCCCTCTTGAACTCTGAAATCGCAGCGACCACGCGGCGGCATGCCTCCTCGTCGCCCACGGTTATCCGCAATGCGTTCGGCAGGTTGTATCCCGCAACACGCCGAACGATCAAACCTCGAGTTTTCAGAAAATCGTCGCAAGCCTCAGCCTCGACCTGGTCGGCAAAGCGAGCAAGGATAAAATTGGTGCTGGAAGGATCCGAAGGCACGCCAACTTTTGCCAGTTCATCAGACAGCCACGACCGCAATCGCGCATTTTCTGAACGGCAGAAATTCAGATACTCTTCATCCTGCGCAGCCGCTTCTGCCGCAGCCAGGGCGGTCAGTGACAAGTTAAACGGTTGACGGACCCGGTTAAGCACTTCGATGATATCCCGCTGGGCGTAGCCCCACCCAACGCGCATGCCGCCAAGGCCGTATATCTTTGAAAACGTCCGAGTCATGATCACGTTTTGGTATTGGTCAACCAGCGCTGCACCGCCGTCAAACCCATCGACGAATTCGGCGTATGCGCCGTCAATGACCAAGAGGCAATCGTCAGGAAGATTGTCCGCCAAGCGCTTTAGTTCATTCTGTGAGATCATTGTTGAAGTGGGATTGCCCGGGTTGGTTACAAAAACAACCTTTGTACGTTTTGAAACCGCCGCAAGAATGGCATCCACATCGACTTTGCGTTCACGCTCTGGAACCATCACGGGCTTTGCTCCGACCATGCGGGCAATGATTGGGTACATGGAGAATCCATGTTCAGTGTGAATGACTTCATCACCACAACCAGCATAAGCTTGTGCAACAAATTGCAGCACCTCGTCGCTACCGACGCCACAGATGATCCGCTCGGGATCCAGCCCTTGTCGCTCACCGATCACATGGCGAAGGCTTCGATGATCTGTGCTGGGATAACGATGCAGATTCGCTGCGCTGTCGCGGACGGCCTCAATCGCCTTGGGACTCGGCCCAAAGGGATTTTCATTGGAACTCAACTTGATAACGTGCTCCACGCCCGCCACACGCGACTGTCCGCCTTGATACAGCGCGATGTCCATAATACCGGGTTGCGGGGTGATCTTGTTCATGAGAGGCTCCGTTAACTGGGCCTCTCATACCTGTCTCAACGCGTTGAGAAAAGCAGCAATTCCATTAGGCCGCTTTGAAGCGAGCAGTCGCCGGGTCAGCGTTATAGAAACGGACGAATTCTTCGGTCCTGCAGGACAGGTCGTTAACGCTGTCGATAATGAACTGAACCGTCTCCTCGCTCATCAGATATGAAAAGTTCAGGCGAACCCAACCTGGTTTTTTCATCTCTTCCCCAGCGGTCAATGCGGTGTGCAGGGATTCCGAGGTTGAGCGGTCAATTCCCAACAAACGATGGGCATAGGGACCTGCGCAAGCACATCCGCCCCGCGCTTGAATGCCGTAAATATCGCTAAGCATCCGAGTGAACAGCTGCTGATGAACCGGTTGTCCCGATTGGTCACGAACAAGGAACGAAAATATTGGCAAACGATGAGAGTTTTCAATACCTAGCAAGGTCAAATGCGGGTTATCCCCCCACCCGGCCAACGCCATTTCGTTGTATTTGGCTTCGCGACTTGCGATTTCGTCTGTGCCTACAACGTCCTTAACGATAAAGGCCAAGGCAGCGCGAATATCACCGATTACATTCGGGGTGCCGGCTTCTTCACGTGTGGCCAAATCTTCGCTGTAGTCATGGCGCCATGGCGAGACAAAACTGACTGTGCCGCCTCCTGGCCAACTGGGGCTGGAGCGTTTCACGGTTTTTTCGCTGACAATCAGTATACCAGAAGCGCCAGGGCCTCCGGGGAACTTGTGAGGGGACACAACGACCGCATCTTTACGCGCTGAGCCGCTTCCCATGTCTAAAGGCAAATACGGTCCACCCCCCGCATAATCCCAAACTGACAACGCTCCGTACGATTTAAGCAACCTGGTAACAGGATCGGGATTTGTGACAATCCCCGTAACGTTCGACGCTGCCGAGAACGACCCAATCACCAAATCTGAATCCGCGTGATCTACCAATGCTTGTTCAAGTGACACCAAGTCAGGCCCACCATCTGCACCTTCTGGAATTTCGACGACCCGCGCCTTGCTTTCACGCCAGGGTAAAATGTTTGAATGATGTTCATACGGACCGATCAAGACAACCGGCCGGTCAGCCTCTTCCACTCCCATCAAGCTGACCAGCCGGTTGAGTCCCGCCGTGGCGCCCGAACCGGTGAAAATCACCGCGTCCTCTCCTCTTGCGCCGACGATACGGGCTATTTCTGCGCGCGCTTCACGGCGCAATCGCGTCATGTAAGAACCGCAATAGGAGGCCTCGGTGTGGCTGTTGGCGTAGAACGGCAAGACCTGTTGGGATATAAAGTCTTCGACTTGCCGCAATGCGCGACCCGAAGCGACGTAATCCGCGTAGACAAGCGGCACGTCCCCATGCAGACCAGGGATAAGAACGTTCTCACCAATCAAACCATCACACAGTTCAGAATTGCGAACGGCGGCTTGGATATCTGCACGAAACTTGGACAAATTCATTGCGTTGGCTCCTTTTGCAACACCAATGTGATTGATGGAGGGCCCATAATCATCACAAATTTTTGCCTGTTCGTTACAAAATTTGTGTCATATGATTAAGAATGGCAAAGAACATAGATCATATTGACACACGCATCTTAAAAGAGCTTCAAAAAGACGCGACTCTTTCACAACGTGAATTGGCCGATCGGGTCGGGCTTTCGCAGAATGCATGCTGGCGGCGACTCAAAATGTTAAACGACTATGGTGTTCTGCAGGGGTCAACAGCCCGGATAGCGCGTGAGAAGCTGGGGTTGTCCCTTGTCGTGTTTGTAATGCTTCGCACACGCCACCATTCTGCGGAATGGCTTCAGGCCTTCCGCAGTCACGTTCTAACAATTCCCGAAGTGGTCGATTTCCACCGGATTGGGGGCGATTATGACTACCAGCTTAAGGTGGTAACGCAGGATATGGCGTCCTACGACAAGGTTTACCAACGTTTGATCGAAAAGGTCGAACTGGACAGCGTGACCTCGTATTTCGCCATGGAGGCTATCGCCGAAGGGCGCCCTTTGCCAATCTAGGACCGACCGCTAAATCGGTCCAAAACGTTTCGCGTGATCATTTCGACCTGAAAATCTTTTCGGGCTAGCCCCATAACCCATTCACACGTAGCTGCATTGAAAATTTCACCCTTGCCGCGTTGCCAGTGGACCATGACTCCGTTACCCCTCAGGGCCGTATCGTAAGTTTCCGGGGTAAGCGAACCGTACATTGCTCGCGCCTTCCATTCTGCATCACTTTTGCCGATATATAGCGTTTCGCCGGTAACACCGTGATCTGTTTCGGCGTTTGTACCCAGACCCAATCCAATGATCTCGATATTCGTTGAGGCGCCGTCTTTACCGGTAGCGAAAGGCAAACCATCTCGGATCACGTGATCCAGCCCATCCACCTCATAGCCATAAATCCGCGAACTGGCGCCCAGAACATCGCCATACCCCAAGTGGGCGCCGTTCAAAGCCCAGTGACCGGGTCGGTATATTGTGAACCCCCCGCTCCCGCGTCCAACGCAATTGCCGAGGCCTGCATATACACCCTTTGAACCGTTGGCTCCGAAAGTTTGCGCACCAGGCCAATTCACCTCTGGTTGCTCCCAAGCTCCAGTCAGAAGATGGCTGTCATTAGTATCCCTGACAGGATCGGTTTCAGTTGCGATGTATTTGTAGCAGATTTGGGTACGTCCGTATTCCTCAAGACGAATCTGCCACAGAAAATTCCCAGCAAAACGCGCAACATGTCCGCCATTTTCGACATAAGTGTCGATGGCCAGTCGCATCTCGCGACTCCAATATTCGTCATGCCCCACACATACGACACATTCGTAGCCGTCAAGTAATTCTGGATCGTCGTGCAAATCGTGCAAAGTCGCGTAATCGAGTGTATAGCCCTGAGTCTCAGCCCACTTTGCGAAATGACGTTCGTAGCTTGCCCAACCAGCCGATGCGTATTTCTTGGAATAACCATAAGCGTACGCCCATTCCATGTAATGGTATCGAACCATGTCGCCTACTCTTGGCGGAGCTTCCGGCAAGGCTCGTGGTGCGCCAGTGGGCAGCCAACAAAATCCCCGCGACCAAGGGCGCTGTGTCGAAAGTATAGGCGAAAATTGTTTTCCATCTGCTCCGGTAATGCCTTCGTAGGCATTTGATCCCCCCCAGCAATTGTAGGCAACCCAGGTTCCGGTTGCGCACAACAAAAGGATCGGTGCTTGTTTCGTCGCCTGCGCACGTCGGACAAGAATAAGGTGGTGTTCTTGAACTTCTGCAGCTCCCTTTCGTCCAGTCAATTTGAATAGATAGCCGCCAGGTTTCCAATCAAGTGGAATTTCAAAACTGTAAGCCGTCGGCCAATCGCAACCCTTGACCGAGCAGTCCTCAGGCGTTTCGTGAAACACGCCGGGTAAGTTTTGAACCGTCAAAACCGACTGGAGTTTACCTCCATCCCTTGAAATTTCCATATCCCAGGTTTCTGCCGTGGTGCTAACACGCAAACCGACAGTTTCACCCGGTTCGTAACTGAAACGTTCTGTATAAGCCCAAATCTCAAGAATACTCGCGTCGCGTGCCGGTCCGATGTAATAGTTGTCTAGGATATGTCTGGCTCGCGCTCGTGAACGTGGCGAGGGGCAAGATTCCTTGGCGTTTGTTTCGTCCGACACACGAGTCCCTTCTTTGAGTTGTTTTTCAAACTGTCCAAGGGCTATTTGTTGATTGCAAGAAAAAAGGCCGCGCAAAATGCACGGCCTTTGCAATCAATCGGTTTGCGAAGATTAGTTCTTGGCGTAAAATTCAACGACGAGGTTTGGCTCCATCATAACCGGGTAGGGAACGTCGCCGAAACCGGGAGTGCGCACAAAAGTCGCGGTCATTTTCGAATGGTCAGCCTCGATATAATCAGGCACATCACGCTCAGCCAGTGCAGCGGCCTCTAAAACGATTGCCAGTTGCTTAGAACGATCACGTACCTCAATCACGTCACCTTCTTTGACGCGGTAGCTGGGAATGTTCACCCGCTTACCGTTCACTTTAACATGACCGTGGTTCACGAACTGACGTGCAGCAAACACTGTCGGTACGAACTTGGCGCGGTAAACGACCGCGTCTAGGCGGCGCTCCAGCAGGCCGATTAGGTTTTCACCAGTATCGCCCTTTACACGCTCGGCTTCGGCATAGATACGGCGGAATTGTTTTTCGGTCAGATCGCCGTAGTAACCCTTCAGCTTTTGCTTTGCGCGAAGCTGCAGGCCAAAGTCAGACAGCTTACCCTTGCGGCGCTGCCCGTGCTGGCCCGGACCATACTCACGGCGGTTGATTGGGGATTTCGGACGACCCCAGATGTTTTCACCCATCCGGCGGTCAATTTTGTACTTGGCAGACGTGCGTTTGGTCACGGCTGATCTCCTTCGCAAAGTCGAGGCCAGTGTTGGCCACTATGAAGGGCGTTGTCCTCTTGGGATTTCCCATGACAGGCATCCCCTTGCGGGGGCCACCAACACCAATGAAGCCGCGCTTATATATGTGCAATCGCTAGAGTCAACACGGCAAATTGGGCCTGAACAGAATATTTACGTCCAATCAGCACACGAGGAATGTCAGGTTACTTGGCCAACGTCTCAGCCAGTTGGTCAAAATACTCGGGCTCGGCCTGAACAGCAACGGCCGGCGCAGGAAAAGCAACGACAGTATTGTCAGTTCGCTCGTACGCCGAAGGCTTGGCGGCCAGAGTGACCGAACTTATCCAAAATTCCTCATCTCGCGGTGGGCATCCGTTTTCAAACATTAATACCAACCTGTCGTCACCATGCATCCAAATCAAATCCGCGGAAAAACTTTGCGCGCCATTCAAGAGCTCGAGGCTTGCATAAACCCTTGTCGCATTCACCGGCCGCGTAGCCGCGGGAACCTGTACATTCAACATGTTTGTCTCGTGAAATCGATGGCTCTGGTGGCCCATATCAGCTTCTGACAAGTAGTCGACGATGAAACCCCTCCAAGACCATGCAACCCCAACGCATAAATGGGACAAGGGTGCAGCCTCTAGCCCATCCAGTTCAGTTTGTGACCAATATACCGCTACTCGACCGCTTTGACCGGTTCTCATCTGTCCGCCCGCACTTTTGAACATCCCACCTGTAACGTGTTCTGTCTATCAATGGTGGCGTTGGCAGAAAAGAGAACAAAATACAGCATTCACGAACGTGTTGCATTCGAGTCAATCAAGGCACATAGGTGCCTTGATACGGGTTGCTAAATCTTGGGTGTCAACCACATTTGGAATGGCCGCAACTGCGACACGTCATACAACCTTCGATCATCACCATGTCATATTGACCGCAGGACGGGCAGGCTTTGCCGCGCGGGGCGTCGATGTTCACGACTTGGGCTTGTGGATCGGCCTTTAACCCCATTCCTTCGCCTTCCAGAAAGCCGATATTGATCATGTGTTGTTCAATGACGCCACCAATCGCAGCCAAGATCGAGGGGATGTATTTCCCTTGTACCCATGCACCGCCACGCGGGTCGAAAACTGCCTTCAACTCTTCCACCACGAACGAAACGTCTCCGCCCCGACGAAACACAGCCGAAATCATTCGGGTCAATGCCAGCGTCCACGCGTAGTGTTCCATGTTCTTTGAATTTATGAACACCTCGAAGGGGCGTCGACGGCCACCAATCACGATGTCATTGATAGTTAGATAGATCGCGTGCTCACTATCCGGCCACTTTAACTTGTATGTCGATCCCTCCAGCGACTGAGGGCGGTCCAGCGGCTCTGACATGTAGATAACTTCGCCACCATCTACGTCATGCGGTGCATTGGCGCTTTCTCCGGGAACTTTATCCTCGCTCTCTGAAACGGTCAGCACAGACCCGGTCACGTCATTTGGACGATATGTCGTGCAGCCTTTGCAACCTTGGTCCCAAGCCTGCATATAGACATCTTTGAAGGCATCAAAACTGATATCTTCGGGACAGTTGATCGTCTTAGAAATCGAGCTGTCGATCCACTTTTGCGCAGCGGCTTGCATCTTGACGTGATCGGCTGGGGGCAGTGTTTGCGCATTGACGAAATAGTCCGGCAACTCAACATCTCCGAACTTGTCGCGCCACATCTGCACCGCGTAGTCCACCACTTCTTCTTCAGTGCGCGACCCATCCTTTTGCAATACCTTGCGGGTGTAGGCATACGCAAAGACAGGCTCAATTCCCGACGAAACATTCCCTGCATAAAGCGAGATCGTCCCAGTCGGAGCAATCGAAGTCAGCAGAGCGTTACGAATGCCGTGTTCACGGATCGCTTCGCGCACGTCGTCGTCCATCTGCTGCATCGTGCCACTGGCCAGATACTTCTCGGCATCGAATAAGGGGAAAGCCCCTTTTTCCTTGGCTAATTCCACCGACGCCAAATACGCCGCGCGGGCGATTGCGTGCAGCCATGTCTCGGTCTGATGCGCCGCTTCGTCCGATCCATATCGCAGACCCAACATCAACAAAGCATCAGCCAGACCGGTCACGCCTAAACCGATACGGCGTTTGTCCTGCGCTTCCGCCTCTTGTTCCACCAAAGGGAACTTGGACGCATCCACCACATTATCCATCATGCGTACGGCTGTGGCCACCAATTGCTGCAGAGCGGTTTCGTCCAGATGCGCTGCGGCCTCGAATGGTTCTGCTACCAGCCGTGCCAGATTGATCGAACCAAGCAAGCAAGCACCATACGGTGGCAACGGCTGCTCGCCACATGGATTGGTTGCCGCAATGGTCTCTACATAATTCAGATTGTTGGCTTGATTGATCCTGTCGATGAAGATCACTCCAGGCTCGGCATAGTCATATGTCGCCTGCATGATCTTGTTCCATAAGTCGCGCGCCTGAACAGTGTGGTAAACTTTGCCATCAAAAACCAGTTCCCAAGGACCGTCTGCTTTGACTGCCTCCATGAACGGATCGGTCACCAGAACCGACATGTTGAACATGCGCAGACGGGCCGGATCGGATTTGGCCGTTATAAAATGTTCGATGTCCGGATGATCACAACGCATAGTAGCCATCATCGCGCCACGGCGCGATCCGGCGGACATAATCGTTCGGCACATTGCGTCCCAAACGTCCATAAAGCTCAGCGGTCCCGAAGCATCCGCTGCGACCCCTTTTACATCTGCTCCCCGAGGGCGGATGGTCGAAAAATCGTATCCAATCCCGCCACCCTGTTGCATGGTTAAAGCAGCCTCTTTCAACATATCGAAAATTCCGCCCATGCTGTCCGGAATTGTGCCCATCACGAAACAGTTGAACAGAGTCACCTGACGCGCGGTACCCGCACCTGCAGTGATGCGCCCGGCCGGCAGGTATTTGAAATCTTCCAGCGCCTCATAGAATTTTTCTTCCCAATGTTCCGGGTCTTTTTCCACTCGCGCCAAATCCCGAGCGATGCGCCGCCAACTGTCTTCGACTGTTAGATCAATGGGCGTTCCATCCGCCTTCTTGAAACGGTATTTCATGTCCCAGATCTGCTCGGCGATGGGGGCGGCAAAGCGGCTCATTGGTGATTCCTTGTCTTGAAAGAGAAATACAGGATACCCTAAATCGCACCCTTACCACAACACCTTGATGACAGCGTTCATCAAGCTACAATATGAAGATGGGCTTAGGGACGACTCTGTGGGAAAGCTGTGGATAAGTACGTAAATCTCATAAAACTATCTGTCGGATCAGAGAGTGTTGACACGCTGATGGCTTGGCAGGACAGCCGTAAGCCTCTTTACCCAGACGGTTTACCGCGCCACGTAACCCGCATGTGGCCCAAGCGCGAAGCCGAGATTCTTAATGGCGGATCAATCTATTGGGTGATCAAAGGCACTGTCCAGTGCCGTCAACGCATACTTCGTTTGGACGAGGTCAGGGGCGACGATGGTATCCGCCGTTGCGCGATCATTCTTGACCCCAATATACACCGCACTCAAAACGCATTGAAGCGACCGTTTCAGGGCTGGCGTTACCTCAAACCTGAAGACACGCCTGCCGACCTTCCCAAGTCCAGATCAACAGACGATACCTTGCCGGATGACTTGAACCGCGCACTTGCCGAGATCGGTGTTCTCTAACCTGATTTCAGCCGATCCAAAAATTCCGACAGAAACGCCTTTTGTTGCGGTGTGTACGTCGCTTCGCGACTGCGCCACAACGTCGCTTGCGATTTAAGGACAAGGCCATCCGACAGTATTTTCAAGTGGTTGGCCCGCAAAGTCTCTCCAGTCGAGGTGATATCAGCTATCGCTTCGGCAGTTTCATTCACCACGGTGCCCTCAGTCGCGCCTTGACTGTCGACTAAAGCGTAATCAGCTACACCCGCATCGGTCAGAAATTCACGAACCAACCGATGGTACTTAGTAGCGATCCTCAATCGGTGCCCATGTGTCTTGCGAAACGCAGCAGCCACAGCATCCAGATCATCCAAAGTGTCCACGTCGACCCAACAAGCAGGGGCGGCGATGACCAAATCAGCCCTGCCAAAGCCAAGTCGGGAAATTTCTTCAACCTGTTGTTCCCAGCGCGGCAGTTTTTCCTGCACCAAGTCGATCCCAGTTACACCGAGATGAATTCGCCCCGCCGCCAATTCGCGGGGAATCTCACCTGCGGACAACAGGATCAGCGAGACACCTTCGATCCCTTCAACACGACCAGCATATTCCCGATCCGAGCCGCTTCGCGACAAAGTAATGCCGCGCTTTTCAAACCACGAAAACGTTTTTTCCATCAACCTGCCTTTGGAGGGAACGCCAAGTTTCAGGCTCATTGCGTAGCCTCCTCGATCTCCAGCATCAGATCTGGACGCAGAACGCCACCAACTGCCGGGATTTCAGCTCCGTTTCCTAACTGCCGCGTCAGCGCATCATAACGCCCACCCGTCGCAATAGGCGGCAGATCGGGGCGACCCTCGGCATAGAAGCCAAAGACGAACCCGTCATAATACTCCATAGATGTCCGGCCATACGCGGCCTCAAAATCCAACCGCTCGACATCGACACCCCGCGTCTGCAAGGCAGCTACCCGATCCTCCAGCCGATCAAGAGCTGGGGCAATCTGGGGTAAGTCCACGGCAACATCCCGCAGCTGCTCCAGTGCAAAGGGCATGGTTTCACGTACATTCAAAAGTGTCTCCAGCCCCGCCAACTCTGTGTCGGTGATCGGAGGCGTTTCGCGGTCTTCGCGAAGCGCGTCAATCCTCGCTTCAATTTCCGAAGCGCGTCGTTTTCCAATCATTGGCACGCCAATATCCAACGGGCCTTTGGCGTCCAACAGAGCGTCGCGACCCTCGGGTCCGGGTTTTCGACCAGCAAACCGTTCGATCAATAGCCGAAACCGACGAGGGCGCCACAGATGCCGCATAAGCGCCGCCTTGCGCCGTTCAGTCGTTTTCATACCTTGAACCGCAGCCGTAAGGATACCGATGTCACCAGTTGCGGCCCGCAACGGCAAACCGCTAAGTTGCAGCGCAAAAAGTGAGAAAACTTCTGCGTCGGCGCCCGCTGGATTGTCTCGGTCAAATACCTCGTACCCAACCTGAACATATTCATTGGATCGTTCGGGGTCGTGCTCCTGACGTCGAAAAACCTCGCCTGAGTAAGTGTAGCGCGCTGGCTCGGCTCCATTGGCCATGTGCATTTGCACGACAGGCAAGGTGAAATCAGGGCGTAGCATTTGTTCGCCCCGCAACGCGTCCGAGGTCACATAGGCCCGTGCACGGATGTCTTCGCCGTAAAGATCAAGCAAGGTTTCTGCCGGTTGCAGCAAGGGCGGGTCAACGATCTGGGCGCCTGCGGCCTCAAAACGGACACGCATCATCGCAGCGCGGGTCAGTATCTGGGAACGGCTGGGCATAGATCAGTCCTGACTGTCCAGAATTTCACGCACCTTGGCGATTAGATCGCCGCGTGGCACTTCGAACTGGCTGGGGCGTTCCTTCCATTCTTGCACTGTCGCGCTTTCTGCAATCTTGGCGCCAAGCATCAAATCTTTGATCTGCACGACACCTTTCGCTTTTTCATCGCCACCCTCGATCACCGCGATAGGTGAGTTACGCTTGTCTGCATATTTCAGTTGATTGCCAAAGTTCTTTGGGTTGCCCAGATAAACTTCTGCTCGAATGTCGGCGTTGCGCAGTTCAGCCACCATTGTCTGGTAATCGGCCATTCGGTCACGATCCATGACGGTCACTATTACCGGGCCCTTGGCTTGAGTATGGATACGACCTTTTTCGCGTAAAGCCGCCAACAGACGATCCACCCCGATGGAGATGCCAGTTGCAGGAACCTCTTGCCCGGTAAAGCGCTTTACCAAGTCATCGTAGCGACCACCACCAGCGACAGAGCCAAATTGCCGCTTGCGGCCTTTTTCGTCAAAAATCTCGAAGGTCAGCTCGGCTTCGTAAACCGGGCCGGTGTAGTAACCCAAACCTCTGACTACAGACGGGTCAATTTCAACCCGGTCAGAGCTATATCCACCTGCTTCCAGTAGCGCGCCTATTTGCTCAAGTTCAAGAATACCATCTGTACCAATTTTGCTATCCCCGACGGCCTCGCGAAGGTTTGTCAAAGTTTGGGCTGTATCAACTGCCTTTGATGTAAGAAACCCGATGACCGGCTCGGCTTGATCTTCGCTTAGGCCTACGCCATCAATGAATGCGCCTGAGGTGTCCAGGCGTCCCGTTGTCAACAACTCGCGAACACCTTTTTCGCCCACCTTGTCGAACTTGTCGATGGTGCGTAGGACATCGTTCCGTGCAGAAACATCTTCTCCAAGACCCATCGCCTCAAGCACGCCATTAAGAACCTTTCGGTTGTTCACTCGCACAAGGTAATCACCACGGGGAATGCCCACTGTCTCAAGAGTGTCCGACAGCATCGCACAGATCTCGGCATCTGCTGCCATTGATGCCGTGCCGACAGTATCAGCATCACATTGATAAAACTGACGATACCGTCCCGGTCCCGGTTTTTCATTTCGCCAGACTGGCCCCATAGCGTAACGACGATAAGGCGTTGGCAGGTCGTTGCGGTGCTGCGCATACACTCGCGCCAAGGGAGCGGTCAGATCGTAGCGAAGGGCCATCCAGTCGCCCTTGTCGTTTTCATCCACTTCCTGCCAAGCAAACACGCCCTCATTTGGACGATCAACATCCGGAAGGAACTTGCCCAGCGCTTCAACCGTTTCGACTGCGCTGCTTTCAAGCGCATCGAAACCATAATGATGATAGACACCCGCAATATTCCGCAGCATCTCGGTGCGTTGCGTTACTTCCTCGCCGAAATAGTCTCGGAACCCTTTCGGCGTGATCGCCTTTGGGCGGGGCTGTTTCTTGGGCTTGGCCATGTGGGGCGTCCTCGGGCGTGTAGTGTTCCGCGCGCGGTCTATCCCATGGCCTGTGCCGGGGCAAGCATGGTGCTTGCTTTCTGTTGTTAAGGGCTTGTAGGGCAACTATGACCCGCGCCACTAACAGGAGCCGCAATGCAACATCTGGAAGAACAGATCGCCCATCTATCCCGCACTGTCGAAGAACTGAACACGATTGTTACTCGCCAGCAGGACGAGATCGACCGCCTGACCCGCCGGGTCGAGATGTTGATGCAGCGAGAGGCTGAACGCGCGCAAGAGGGATCGGGAGGCGTCGTATTAGGAGACGAACGTCCCCCACATTATTGAGTTGGTGGCCGCAGCCAAAGAACCAAAAAGAAAACCTCGGCCTTTCATTACTGACGGCAATACCAAAAATTTAAAGTTTTTACCTCAATAGTTCTATTCCAGATTGCGCAGCGTCCTGAAGCCCCTTTTCGTGCTTGGGCAGATCATCGGAAACCTGTACCCAGGGCAGGCGCTCTGACCAGAAAATATGGGCAGTCGGCTTGTACAGATTGGTGTCCTCAAGTGTTGCAGCATATAAATGAACCTCCTCCGGAAACACTTCGGTTTCAAAGGACGCAGGCGCACCACATTCGCTGCAGAAACTACGCATCACCTTAGGCGAAGACTTGAAAAATGACCTTGGTCCTGACCACGTCAGCCCCGAGCGCAGAACACCGAACCAACTTACATAATCGGAAGAGGCGGCGCGGCGGCAATCTTCACAATGGCAGATTGCACTCCAAAGCATTTCGTTAACAGACTGCCAGGTCAGTGAACCACAGAAACAACGACCTGCAATTTTCGGCATAACGAAATTTCCAAAATAATGTTCTGTTTAAGCATTGGCATCACGATAAACACGCTGTTTTGTGGATGCATCCGGCCTGCATAGTTTTTTCACAAACCCAGCGTTGTCTTTACCGCGTTGTCAACAACCCCGCCAAGCAGAGCGTCCTTGTCCTCTGCACATCCTTCTGTCAAAGCAGCCAAAAATGCCTCGCGCAATTTGGCGTTTTCTTCATCCGAACTGGCGTGATCCTCGATGTTGACTTGACGATTGTACAACGACAGCGCTGTCATCTTACCTACCACTTCCAGAACGTACTCATCGTTCCCGTCGGCCTCCTCAATGACAGAGGCACAGGTGTGGTACATGACCGGCAGAGCCTCTTTCATCATTTGTTCGGCTTCCTCATCAGCCAGGGCAAAGTTTGAGCCGGCAAACAGGGCAGCGGTGGCAATTAACTGAATGGACTTCATATTCATCGCTATTCCTCCGTCTACTTGGCATTGGCACCGATTAATGCGCCAACCACCGCACCCGCGGCGGCCCCCTTGCCATCGCCTACCAAAGCTCCGACCCCAGCACCGATCAACGCGCCTTTGACAGTGTTTTCTTTCTTTTTATCGTCCGCCAGTCCGGCCGTAGCCGTGGCCAAACCCAGCAACACAGTCGCAGCAAATGCAAACTTGCCGATTTTGAGAGCTGTAATCGTCATTTAAACGTCCTCCCGTGACATAACCCAAGAAATCTTGACGCTCCAAGCCTAGCGGGGCGGTAACCTTCTGGCAACAAAGCAAAGCCTCAGATCTCTTCAACGGTTATCACGCCATCAAGGGATTTGATCGCGCCCTTAATCTGCGGATTGATTGGGAAATCCTGCCCCAACTCCATTTCGACGTCCCCGGGCAGGCTTGGATCCATCAGGCACAATTGAATCGGCCCTTTGGACGCGCCTTTGGCGGCACTGGTGGCATCTTCGAGCACCCTTGCAACCGTTGATAAAACTTGCGCCTCGTCAACAAATATCCTCAACCCGGTCGATCCTGCATCTGCCACGACTGAGTCTGCTGGCCCAACGGAACGACCCAGAAGTTTCAGTTGGTCAGCTTCCATTGTTGCCTCGGCGGTCAGCACCACCTGAGCGCCCGTCTCCAAGAATTCGCGCGATTTCTCCAGCGTTTCCGAAAACAAGGTAACCTCGTAGGCTCCGGAAGGGTCAGAGAGTTGCGCAAAAGCAAACCTGTTGCCACGCGCGGATTTCCTTTCCTGCCGCCCAGCTACCACCCCTGCCATCTTGGCGATCAAGGGTCCAGACCGCGCCCTTTCGGTTACCTCATCCAGGGTCAGCACCTGCTTTCGCTTCAAAGCCGGCATATAGTCATCCAACGGATGACCAGAGAGGTAGAACCCGATGGCTTTAAATTCCTCACTCAGACGTTCACCCGGCAACCAGTCCGGACTGAGAGACAGACGCGGTTCAGGCAAATCATCTCCAGCTTCGCCAAACAACGAAACTTGGTTTGAGTGTTTCTGGTCATGTATCGCCGCAGAATATTGTGCCAGCTGATCAATGCTTTCGAACACCCGACGGCGGTTTTTGTCCAGCTCGTCAAATGCACCCGCTCGGGCCAGCATCTCCAGTGGGCGCTTGCCAACTTTCTTAAGGTCGACGCGTCGAGCGAAATCGAAAAGGTTTACAAATGGTTTATCTCCTCTTCCATCAGTGACTAGGTTCATCGCCTCTACACCCACGTTTTTGAGTGCGCCCAGCGCATAAACCAAGTGACCATTCGCGACGTCAAAAGTAGATTGCGAGCGGTTTACGCATGGAGGCACGTAAGGCAGGTCCAGCCCCTTGCGAACTTCTTCGAAATAAACCGCCAGTTTGTCCGTCAGGTGGATATCGCAGTTCATAACGCCCGCCATGAACTCGACTGGGTGGTTCGCCTTTAACCAGCCGGTTTGATAGCTGACCACAGCGTAGGCGGCAGCGTGGGATTTGTTGAAACCGTAGTTCGCGAATTTCTCGAGCAAATCGAAGACTTCGCTGGCCTTTTTGGCGTCCACGCCATTTTCGCCCGCGCCCTTTTCGAATTTCGGACGCTCGGCGTCCATCGCCTCTTTTATCTTCTTGCCCATTGCCCTTCGCAACAGGTCTGCCCCTCCTAACGAGTACCCGGCCATAACCTGCGCGATCTGCATCACCTGCTCCTGATAAACAATGATGCCTTGCGTTTCCTCGAGTATGTTATCGATCAAAGGATGCACGGATTCGATCGGACGGAGCCCGTTCTTAACCTCACAATAAGTCGGAATGTTCTCCATCGGGCCGGGTCGGTAGAGCGCCACAAGGGCAACAATATCCTCGATGCAAGTGGGTTTCATGCGCTTTAGCGCATCCATCATTCCGGTAGATTCCACCTGGAAAACCGCAACCGTCCTGGCCGCTGAGTACAGCTTGTAAGTGGCCTCGTCATCCAGTGGAATAGCGTTGATCTGGTTCTCTGCGCCTTCGGCTGGTTCATACAGTCGAGTACCGTCTGCAGCTATATGAAGGTCCCGCCCGGATTTGAATATCAGCTCCATCGCATTCTGGATCACTGTCAGGGTCTTCAGCCCGAGAAAGTCGAACTTTACCAGCCCGGCTTGTTCAACCCATTTCATGTTGAATTGAGTTGCTGGCATATCCGACCTTGGATCTTGATAAAGCGGGACCAGAGCGTCCAATGGACGGTCTCCGATCACAACACCTGCGGCGTGCGTCGAAGCATTCCGCAACAGCCCCTCGACCTGCTGGCCATAGTTGAGCAGTCGCTCTACGACCTCCTCACTTCGCGCCTCTTCGCGAAGGCGCGGCTCATCTTTCAATGCCTTTTCGATGGAAACTGGCTTAACGCCTTCAACCGGGATCATTTTTGATAATCGGTCCACCTGGCCATATGGCATCTGCAGGACTCGGCCGATGTCACGCACCGCGGCCTTGGATAGCAACGCACCAAATGTGATGATCTGTCCGACTTTGTCGCGTCCATATTTCTCTTGCACGTACCGGATCACCTCTTCGCGCCGGTCCATACAAAAATCGATATCGAAGTCGGGCATCGAAACCCGTTCAGGGTTCAGAAACCGTTCGAACAGCAGAGAATACCGTAGCGGATCCAAGTCCGTAATGGTCAGCGCATAAGCAACTAAAGAACCCGCGCCTGAGCCCCGTCCCGGCCCTACCGGAATGTCCTGATCCTTGGCCCATTGGATGAAGTCCGCAACAATCAGAAAATAACCCGGGAATCCCATGCCTTCGATGATGCCCAGTTCGAAATCCAGCCGCTCTTGGTATTCTTCGGGAGTCACGGCATGCGGAATCACGGCCAGCCGTTTTTGCAAGCCCTCATTGGCAATCCGGTGCAGCTCTGACACTTCGTCATCTGCGAATTTCGGCAGGATCGGGTCGCGGCGATATGCCATGAAAGCGCACCGTTTTGCAATCTCAACCGTGTTTTCAATGGCTTCTGGCAAATCTGCGAACAGAGTCACCATCTCTTGCTGGGACTTGAAATAATGTTGTGCAGTAAGGCGACGACGGCCATCCTGCTGATCGACATAAGCGCCTTCGGCGATGCAGATTAGCGCGTCATGCGCCTCGTACATATCCGAAGTCGGAAAATAAACGTCGTTAGTGGCGACAAGCGGCAGGTTTTTGGCATACGCCATCTCGACATGGCCGCGCTCGGTCAGGCGTTCTGCTTCGGGTTGTCCACCTTCTCCCGGATGGCGCTGAAGTTCGATATACAGACGGTCGGGAAACATTGTCGCCAGCCGGTCGATCAAAACCTCTGCTACAGCACGTTGACCTTGTTGCAACAGCTTCCCAACCGGGCCGTCGGGTCCACCTGACAAACAAATCAAACCTGCCGAATGCGCGGCAAGTTCATCTATGGTCACCTGCGGTAGTTGCCCGCCCTTGTCGACATAAAGACATGAGCTGAGCTTCATCAGGTTTTCATACCCGGCCTCTGATTGCGCCAACAAAATTAACGGCGCTGGTCCCTTTGGCTTTTCTCCCGGCTGAGCCTTAACGTATTCCAAGTCAACCTGGCATCCCATGATGGGCTGCACGCCTGCACCGCTGGCGGTGACCGAAAATTCCAGTGCTGAAAACATGCTGTTGGTGTCCGTCACTGCGACGGCTGGCATGTCCATCTGCTCGCAAAGGGCCGGCAGTTTTTTCAGGCGAACGGCACCTTCAAGCAGGGAATATTCGGTATGTACTCGAAGATGAATGAATCGGGGATTGCTGCTCATGACTGCCAAGCTATCGCAGCCGAGCCTTGGGCAAAAGCGAGAACAGAGGCATTTGAATGCCTAATAATGCGTCGACAATTCTTCGGCTTTTTCAGAAGGTGTTTCGATAATCAATCAGTGATCCTAGAAAAATTGTTTATTTTTAGACATTTAAATGAGTTTCGCTCGCCGATCAAATTTTTTGCTGCGCACAATGGTACACATATTAGGCAGTTTTTCTTGCAAGCTAATAGGTGCTGTTTCTAACATCTGACAGCATACTATACGCCCGCCGCTCTTTCTACGTCGCATCGAAGGAGGGCACCAATGGGCGCAACTGGGTAAGGCGACAGGTTTCACGTATGAATATCACGTTTCTTCTAAACGGGGAGACAGTGGCGTTGAAGGACGTTGATCCGACCGCGACCTTGTTGGACTGGCTGCGTGACGATTGCGGCCTTACCGGAACAAAAGAAGGCTGCAACGAAGGCGACTGCGGCGCATGTACCGTTATGGTTACTGACGAGGACGGCGCCAGGGCGTTGAATTCCTGTATCCTGTTCTTGCCGCAACTGCATGGCAAAGCGGTACGTACGGTCGAAGGCGCGACCGGACCAAATGGCGAGATGCATCCGGCACAGCAGGCGATGGTTGACTTTCACGGTTCGCAATGCGGTTTCTGTACGCCTGGCTTCGTGATGTCGATGGTGGCAAGCCATGCCAATGGCGCAACTGATCACGACACGCAGCTTGCCGGCAACTTATGCAGGTGTACCGGATACGCCCCTATCGTTCGTGCGGCAGAGTCCGTCGAAGATCAACCGGTTCCTGTCTGGGTAAGGGATGCACCGATTGCAACAGAGGCGGCGTCACCAAATTTACCTGAGTCATCGGATGAATTAGCCACAATTTACGAAAGGCACCCTGGTGCCACACTGATTGCAGGTGCAACAGACGTTGGTCTTTGGGTAACTAAACAGCTACGTGAATTGGACCCAGTGATATTTCTGAACCGTTGCGATGACCTGAAAGAGATTCTCGTCACAGATGATGAGGTACGCTTCGGCGCGATGGTCGACATGAACCGAATGGGCGAAGCGTTGGCCGAGCTCCACCCGTCCTATGCCGAGATGATCCGCCGCTACGCCAGCGTTCAGGTTCGACACGCAGCAACGATCGGCGGCAATATCGCCAACGGCTCACCCATCGGGGACAATCCGCCCGCACTAATTGCGCTTGGCGCAACACTACACTTGCGGAAAGGCAATACACGCCGCTCTGTTGTGCTGGAGGATTTCTTTATCGACTACGGCAAACAGGATCGCGCACTTGGTGAATTTGTTGAAGCTGTCAGCTTTCCACGTCAGGCGGACCGATTGAAATGCTACAAACTCAGCAAGCGGTTTGATCAGGATATTTCTGCTGTTTGCGGGTGTTTCAACGTCGTTGTTGAAAATGGAACGGTCACGCAAGCACGCATAGCATTCGGTGGTATGGCGGGCATTCCGAAACGAGCGGGAACGGTCGAAGCAGAATTGGTTGACCAACCATGGTCACAGAAAACGATCGAGAAAGCAAAGCTTGCTTTCGACAAAGATTTCACGCCAATGACCGACATGCGGGCCTCGGCGTCTTACCGACTGGGCTCGGCCAAAGCGATGCTGGAAAGGTATTTTCGAGAAGATCATGGCGAATTGACCAACGTGTTGGAGGTTTCAGCATGAGTGTCGCAAGCCCTATGCCTCATGACGCCGCACCTCTGCATGTTACTGGTACCGCCCGGTATGTGGACGATATTCCAACACCTAAGGGGACGTTGCATTTGGCCTTTGGTCTTAGCTCGATTCCAAAGGGCAGGATCACATCTATGGATCTAACTGACGTGAAGGCAGCCGATGGGGTGGTCATGGTGTTGGCTGCCGGCGACTTGCCATTTGCCAACGATGTCTCACCATCAATCCATGATGAGCCGCTGCTGTCGGACGGTGTGATCAACTACATCGGACAGCCGATTTTTCTTGTAATCGCATCTAGCCATCAAGCGGCGCGCAAGGCCGCGCGTTTGGGCAATGTTCACTACACTGAGGAAACGCCGATCCTTACTGTAGAAGAGGCCTTGGCGGCCGACAGCCGGTTTGAAGAAGGTCCGCGCATTTATGCTAAGGGTGATGCGGAAACAGCAATCGCAAATGCACACTGTTTGGTAGAAGACACTTTCGAAATTGGCGGTCAGGAGCATTTCTATCTGGAAGGTCAGGCCGCGTTGGCCTTACCCAACGAAGGCGACATGCTGGTGCATTCCTCAACCCAGCACCCCACAGAAATCCAGCATAAGGTCGCAGATGCTCTGGGCGTCCCGATGAATGCCGTCCGCGTAGAAACCCGCCGCATGGGCGGAGGGTTCGGAGGAAAGGAAAGTCAGGGAAACGCCTTGGCCGTAGCATGCGCCGTGGCGGCCAAGGCGACCGGCAAGGCCTGCAAGATGCGATATGACCGCGATGATGACATGATCATCACCGGCAAACGCCACGCTTTTCGCATTTCTTATCGTGCTGGATTTGATAAGGATGGACACATTCTGGGCGTCTTATTCCTGCATTACGCGATGTGCGGTTGGGCACAAGATCTGTCCCTGCCTGTCGCGGACCGTGCAATGCTTCATTCAGACAATGCTTATCTGTTGCCCCACGCACGGATCGAAAGCCATCGGTTGAAAACCAACACACAGTCCGCGACTGCCTTTCGCGGGTTCGGTGGTCCGCAAGGTATGGTTGGGATTGAAAGAGTAATGGACCATGCCGCACATGAGTTAGGGATCGACCCGGTGGAACTGCGCCGTCGGAACTACTACGAGCCTTCGCACAGGACCGAAGATCGCGAACCTGACGAAGAACCTCTGAACCATCCGGACCCGCACGAGGATCTTACGAGTCGAGGTGCAGTTGAAACCGGTGCAAACCCTACGAGACCTTTACCCTCGGGCGGGAACACCACGCCTTATGGCATGGAAGTCAGTGACTTTGTTTTGCACGAGATGACTGATGCTCTGTTGAAGTCCAGCGGCTATTTCGCCCGCAAAGCCGCCATAGCGAAATGGAATGCCGAAAACAACATGATCAAAAAGGGTATCGCCTTTTCACCAGTCAAATTTGGGATTTCTTTTACGCTGACTCACCTTAACCAGGCGGGTGCGCTGGTACATGTATATCAGGACGGCTCGGTTCACCTGAACCACGGCGGTACCGAAATGGGTCAGGGCTTGTTTCAAAAAGTGGCGCAGGTTGCGGCCTCACGCTTTGGAATCCCACTGGAAATGGTGAAGATTACGGCTACCGACACGGCGAAAGTGCCGAACACATCGGCGACCGCTGCATCCTCGGGCAGCGACCTGAATGGAATGGCGGTGAAGGCGGCGTGCGATACAATCCGCGATCGTATGGCGATTTATTTAGCCGAGCGCCATCAGGCCGATCCGACAAGTGTCATATTTGCAGATGGTCACGTAGAGATTGGTAAGAACCGTTACAGTTTCGCCGAAGCTGCGGCGATGGTTTATCAGGGGCGCGTTAGTCTTTCGGCAACGGGGTACTATAAAACGCCCAAGATTGAATGGGATCGGATCAAGGGCCAGGGCCGACCGTTTTACTACTTTGCTTACGGAGCAGCCGTCACCGAAGTGGCAATTGACACATTGACCGGAGAAAACCGCATATTGCGCACCGACATCTTGCATGATGCTGGCGCATCGCTGAACCCGGCGATTGATATCGGGCAAGTTGAAGGCGGTTATGTTCAGGGCGCAGGGTGGTTGACGACCGAGGAACTGGTCTGGGATGACAGGGGCAACTTGCGCACTCACGCACCGTCAACGTATAAGATCCCCGCCTGTTCTGATCGGCCTGACATATTCAATGTGGCCCTTTGGAACAGCAAAAACCGCGAGGAAACGATTTATCGCTCAAAAGCAGTAGGCGAACCACCCTTTATGTTGGGAATATCCGCGTGGCTTGCGCTGTCGAATGCAGTTGGAGCCTGTGGGGATAAATATCCTGCATTAAATGCCCCTGCTACGGCCGAAGAAATCTGGCGCGGCATCAAATGTACAAGGGGCAACCCAGATGGGATTTGATCTGCAAGCTCTTGAACAGGCAGTACAAGCACACGGAAAAGTGGTCCGTGTTGTTATCGCTGCAATCAAAGGATCCTCGCCACGTGACGTCGGCACAGCGATGCTCGTATGGGACGACGGACAATCCGGCACAATCGGAGGCGGAACACTGGAGTTTCAGGCGGCGCAGTCGGCCAGATTGCAAACCGTTCCTTCCCGCCTAACGCAACACGCGCTCGGACCTGATCTTGGCCAATGCTGCGGTGGCGCTGTGACGCTACTTAGCGAAGTATACGACTTAGCCACGCTTCGGACACTTGAAGACAATATTATCGCCCGGTCCACCAAGAGCGATGGAATGCCTATGTCTGTGAAGCGGTTAATGGCCACGGCACGAGGTCAAGGCGTAACGCCAGAACCGCAACTCGTCGATGGCTGGATGATCGAACCGGTGCACAATCCCACCCGCAATATCTGGATTTGGGGCGCAGGGCATGTGGGGCGTGCTCTTGTTGATGTCTTGTCGCCCATTCCCGAAATCGCAATTACCTGGGTAGACACAAACGTGGAGCGCTTTCCCGAAAATGTGCCCGAGAAAGTCACAGCCGTGACCGCATCGAAACCAGTGAATTTGGTGCGTCACGCTCCGCGCGATGCCGAGCATTTGGTGCTGACATATTCACATAACTTGGATTTCGAGTTGTGCAATCAGCTGTTACTCAGTGGTTTTTGCTTTGCTGGCCTGATCGGCTCAGCTACGAAATGGGCGCGATTCCGTTCGCGGTTGGCGGCGCTGGGACACCCTCCTGAGCGGATCAGCCGGATCACCTGCCCAATTGGTGATCCGTCATTGGGTAAGCACCCTCAGATGATCGCCATTGGTGTAGCAGCCGATCTGCTGCGTCCGGCTCGGCAAAGCGCATTGAAAGAGGACCTGAGAGCATGACCATGCCATTACTTAGCCTGCAGGATTTGACCAAAGCCTATCCTGGAGTCGTGGCCAATGATCATGTGACATTTAATATCGATGAGGGCGAGGTTCATGCCCTTCTGGGTGAAAATGGTGCCGGCAAATCAACTTTGGTTAAGATGATCTATGGGTTGGTTAAGCCGGACTCCGGCAAAATGATGCTGCGCGGACAACCCTTTATGCCACAAGAACCTCGTGCTGCGCGCGCTGACGGCATTGCGATGGTGTTCCAGCATTTCTCGTTGTTTGACGCGCTGAACGTGGCAGAAAATATTGCGTTGGGCATGGAAAACCCTCCGGCAATGAGTGATCTGGCATCACGTATTCGGGGCGTGTCCGAGACCTATGGCTTGCCGTTGGATCCTTACAGAACGGTTGGCGACCTTTCAGCAGGTGAACGGCAAAGGGTCGAGATCATCCGCTGCCTACTGCAGGATCCCAAGTTGCTGATAATGGATGAACCGACCTCGGTTTTGACGCCACAAGAGGTCGAAATCTTGTTCGAAACGCTGAAGAAACTTCGATCGGAAGGCACCTCGATCCTGTACATCTCGCACAAACTCGAGGAAATTCGCGCGCTTTGTGACAATGCCACGATCCTTCGTCTGGGCAAAAATGTCGGTGAATGTGTGCCTGCTGAAACTTCTGCCAGGGAAATGGCCGAAATGATGGTTGGCGCGACGTTGCAAACGCCCCAACGAGCAGGGCGTGATTTCGGTGAGGTCGCACTGGATGTAAGCGGACTATCGGTTCCTTCGCCTTCAGATTTCGGAACGGCGCTACAAAACGTCCATATGACGGTTCGCAAGGGCGAGATTTTGGGGATCGGCGGTGTTGCCGGCAATGGTCAGGACGAGTTGCTGGGCGTTTTGTCCGGCGAAATCCTGACAACCTCTGACGCGATCAAATTTAACGGACAGGCGATTGGCAAACTGGGGCCAACAGCGCGGCGCAAACTTGGGGTTTTGACTGCACCCGAGGAAAGATTGGGCCACGCGGCCGCGCCAGATATGAGCCTGATCGAAAACGCACTATTGACCGGATCCGTGCGCGAGAAGCTAGAAAACAATGGGTTTCTGAAGTGGACTGAGACCAAGGGCTTTGCCGAGAAAATAATCCAAGCCTTTGACGTTCGTACTCCCGGACCTGAGAACGCCGCCCGGTCGCTTTCTGGCGGGAACCTGCAGAAATTCGTTATAGGCCGCGAGGTCCTGCAGGATCCTGACGTACTGGTCGTGAACCAGCCGACCTGGGGAGTGGACGCGGCGGCTGCCGCAGCCATCAGACAGGCAATTCTTGATCTGGCCGCCAAAGGCACCGCAGTGATTTGCATAAGCCAGGATTTGGACGAGTTGATGGAAATCGCCGACAGCTTTGCTGCACTAAACGAAGGACGGCTTAGCGCCC
This sequence comes from Ruegeria sp. BHSA163, assembly GCF_059613365.1. Lineage (NCBI taxonomy): Bacteria > Pseudomonadati > Pseudomonadota > Alphaproteobacteria > Rhodobacterales > Roseobacteraceae > Ruegeria > Ruegeria sp. BHSA163. Next base: position 19,525 of record NZ_JBXWSJ010000039.1, on the reverse strand, counting down.
CGCGCCCCACTACAGGTCTGACAGTGGACGAGATTGGATTGATGATGGGTGGTGCTCATGGAATGGAGGTGGCCCATGTATGAAGTATCGGTCCGCCTGCGGATGGGACATTTGCAAAATAAGAAGGACTATTGGGGGGTATATCTTTGATTGTTTTGGAGAAACGGCCACAGCCATCCAGGGCGTGGTCTTTTGCTACCCCCCTGGTCGCAGTTCTGGCTACGATGGTGTTTGGCGGTGTTCTGTTCGCGGTTCTGGGCAAGAATCCCGTTGAGGCTATCGGAACCATTTTTTGGGAACCTCTTTTCGGCGAGTTTGCGTTTTATTACCGCCCGCAACTTTTGGTAAAGGGCGCACCACTGGTCCTGATTGCCATTGGTTTGTCGCTGGGCTTTCGTGCTGGTATCTGGAACATCGGCGCCGAAGGCCAATACATCATGGGCGCAATCTTTGGCGCAGCCGCAGGATTGGCGTTTTACCCACTGGAAGCGTGGTACATCTTTCCGGTTATGGTCTTTGCAGGGGCCTTGGGCGGTTGGGTTTGGGCAATGATCCCAGCCATTTTGAAAGTGCGTTTTGGAACCAACGAAATTCTGGTCTCACTTATGCTAGTCTATGTTGCAGAACAAATTCTGGCATCTGTATCTCTGGGCCTGTTGAAGAACCCTGAGGGGTTCGGTTTTCCCGGTTCCCGCAACCTTCAATCCTATCCCAGCGCCTACAACTCGGAATTGATCACAGGTTCAGGTATGCACTGGGGTGTAGTAGCCGCCTTTGTCGCCGTGATATTCGCTTATGTTTTGCTTAACAGGCATCTACTTGGCTTTCATATCCGACTGACCGGAGAAGCCCCCCGCGCGGCCCGTTTTGCGGGTGTGAACCCCGCCCGTCTGATCCTTTTCTGCCTGGGAACTTCAGGAGTTCTTGCCGGGCTTGCGGGGATGTTCGAAGTTTCCGGCCCATCAGGCGTGGTCAGTATAGACTTTAACGTCGGATATGGCTTTACCGCGATCATCGTCGCCTTTTTGGGCCGCCTGCATCCACTGGGGATAATGCTGGCCGGGTTCTTGATGGCATTAACCTATATTGGTGGTGAAATCGCCCAGTCTCAACTCGGCCTCCCCGCCGCAGCAATTCAAGTATTTCAGGGGATGCTGCTTTTCTTCTTGTTGGCCTTCGATCTTTTGACCAACTACCGCATCCGTGCGGCCCGCAGCGAGGTGGCGTAAACCATGGACCTTGGAGAAATAAATCCCGTTCTTCTGGTTGCCTCGCTGATGGTCGCGGCGACCCCATTGCTGCTTGCCGCGATAGGAGAGCTTGTCGTTGAAAAGGCTGGCGTGTTGAACCTGGGCGTGGAGGGCATGATGATCGTTGGCGCGATCAGTGGTTTTGCTATCTCGGTCGAATCCGGTTCGCCATGGCTGGGTTTCATTGCGGCAGCTATCGGTGGTGCACTGCTTTCACTCTTGTTTGTTCTTCTGACGCAGATTGCATTGGCTAACCAGGTTGCAAGCGGTCTGGCGTTAACCCTTTTCGGGCTGGGCTTCAGCGCGCTTATGGGGCAGAGTTATGTTGGTGTTAAGCCGCCCGACATGAGCGAAATCCACATTCCAGTTATTAGCGATATTCCTGTAATCGGTCCGATATTGTTCCAGCATGATCCCATCCTGTATGTCGGCATAGCCTTAACAGCCGCAGTGTGGGCTACGCTGAAATACACTCGCGTCGGACTGGTCTTGCGTGCTGTTGGTGAAAACCATGATGCGGCGCATGCACTGGGCTATAAAGTTATCAAGATCCGCATTTTGGCTATAATGTTCGGCGGTGCTTGCGCAGGTTTGGGTGGCGCTTACATCAGTCTGATCCGGGTTCCGCAATGGACCGAAGGAATGACTGCGGGTGTCGGATGGATTGCGCTAGCCCTCGTAGTATTCGCCAGCTGGAAACCGTGGCGCGCGTTGCTGGGTGCCTATTTGTTCGGCGGTATCACCGTATTGCAGCTAAATTTGCAGGCAGCGGGCGTTGCCATACCTGTCGAGTATCTGGCAATGTCGCCCTATATCATCACAATCCTTGTGCTTGTAATCCTTTCGGCCGACAAGAGCAGCGCACCAGCTTCACTGGGCCGAACCTTCCATGCCTCACACTAGGGGCCAACTGAATCAACTTGGGGAGTAACCATATGAAATTCACTTCACTTTTGGCGAGCGCAGCCATTGCGCTGGGTCTTGCGACCAGCGCCTTTGCACAAGACAAAACCAAGGTTGGTTTTGTCTATGTCGGACCTGTCGGAGACGGCGGTTGGACATATGAACATGATAAGGGCCGCCAAGCGGTCGAACAGCACTTTGGCGACAAAGTCGAAACTGTTTTCGTTGAGTCCGTTCCGGAAGGGCCGGATGCCGAGCGCGTAATGACGCAGATGGCACTGGAAGGCGCGGATTTGATATTTACGACCTCGTTTGGCTACATGGACCCGACCATTAACGTGGCCAAGAAATTCCCGGACGTGAAATTCGAACACGCAACTGGATACAAAACTGCAGACAACGTATCAGTCTATTCAGCCCGGTTCTATGAGGGTCGCGCAGTACAGGGTCACATCGCCGGAAAGATGACCGAGTCGAACATCATTGGTTACATCGGCTCGTACCCGATCCCCGAAGTGATCCGCGGCATCAACTCTGCCTATATTCACGCCAAGAAAGTTAATCCGGACGTCGAATTCAAAATCGTTTGGGCTTACACTTGGTTCGACCCGGCGAAAGAGGCGGATGCTGCCACTGTTCTTATTGAACAAGGCGCGGACGTGATCCTGCAACATACTGACTCGACCGCGCCGCAGGCAGCAGCGCAAGAGGCGGGCAACGTAATCACGTTTGGACAGGCTTCGGATATGAGTGAATACGCGCCTATGCCGCGCGTTTCCTCGATCATCGACAACTGGGCGCCATATTATATCGCGCGCACTCAGGCTGTAATGGATGGGTCCTGGTCCACTACGAACACCTGGGACGGTATCGGACCAGGCATGGTCGAGATCGGCGAGATTTCTGACGCTGTTCCGGCCGACGTAAAGGAAGAAGCCCTTGCGATGAAGGACGCGATTGCAGATGGCAGCTATCACCCATTCACTGGCCCGCTGAAAAAGCAGGACGGGAGCGATTGGCTGGCTGACGGCGAAACAGCTGATGATGGCACTCTTGCCGGGATGAACTTCTACGTCGAAGGCCTCGAAGGTGAAATCCCTCAATAAACCCGGTACGTTAACCTAAAGAAAAAGCCCGCATTTTCTATGCGGGCTTTTTTGCGGCCATCGCAATCTCCGCTTGGATACGACAAATGCAGACAGAAGCTCCTGCCCTAACTCAGAGTGATAACGGTGCTTGTGAGTACCGCCACGAAAGTCAAACAAATACAAATTCTGCTCGTTTTTGGGTCAGGCAGGGTGATTGATTGTTTGGCAATCGGGACCGAATCCGCAGAGCTCACCCTTAATATTCGTCCTTCAATTTTGTAGTGCTTGGGTGGGTTGAATTGCAAATTCAAGGCCGCTTTAATTCTGCGTATCGTTAGGTCTGGTAGATGGATTTCCCAAATAAATAATGCTCAAATAGCGTCTGCTAATAAGAAGCTCTAACGGAACCCCTGAACATGATTGACTTTCTGGTTATTGGCGGAGGGATAGCTGGCTTGAGCGCGGGTGCGCGATTATCCGAGCATGGGGCTGTGGCGGTTCTCGAAGCGGAAGATGCACTTGGCTATCACGCTTCAGGGCGATCTGCCGCTATGTTCGAACAAAACTATGGGCCGCCCTCTGTGGTGGCTTTGAACATGGCCGGAGCGCGTTTTCTTGAGTCAGAAAATGGCGGTTATCTGACGCCGCGTGGCCTGATGCTGTTGGGTGGATCGGATCAAGAGGATCAATTTCTGCTGGATAGGCAAGCCCTGGGCATGCAGACCATCTCAGTTTCTGAGGCGAACGCGAAAGTACCAATCATCGACCCGAACGCAGTGGCGTTTGCCGCCATAAGCACGAACGCTTTTGACATCGATACCGACCGCCTGCTTCAGGACTTTGCCAGAACTATTCGTGCCAATAATGGGTCGATTTTAACCAGCCGCAAAGTGACAGGGGTTCGCAAAGCAGGTCATTGGATTGTCGAGGCAGGTGACCAGTTTGAAGCACGCGTGCTTGTAAACGCCGCTGGAGCTTGGGTGGATGAAATCGCCGTGTTGGCTGGTATCACCCGAATCGGTATTAACCCGCTGCGCAGATCGATGGCACGGTTACCCGCGCCGGGCGGGTATGATGTTACTGGATGGCCAATGCTGTTCGGAACCGGAGAAAGTTGGTACGCCAAACCCGACGCCGGTAAGCTGCTTGTTTCTCCGTCCGAGGCTGATCCAATACCACCTCAGGATGCTTTTGCGGATGACATGGTGTTGGCAGAAGGTTTGGCGCGCTACGAAGCGATGGTTACCGAGCCAGTCACCAGGGTCGAGACAAACTGGGCTGGCTTGCGAAGCTTCGCCCCTGACGGCACTCTGGTTCTGGGGCCAGACCCATCAGATCCAAGCTTTGTTTGGTCGGCTGGTCAAGGTGGATACGGGTTCCAAACCTCCCCGGCCGCCTCGCAATTGGTGGCGGATTTGACCGTCGGAAACCGCCCAGAGATGAACTCGACTGAAATCACCGCGTTGAAACCAGACAGGTTGCGGAATTCATGAAACGAACACTTCCATCAAACGCGAGTGTAGCGTCCAAATCCGACGGCGGACGCCTTGTTGCTCCAGCCGCCAGTCGTAATTCTGCAGTACTTTGCGAATTGCTTGAACGCGTCGCGCCTGCTTCGGGTCACGCGCTGGAACTGGCAAGCGGTACCGGGCAACATGCCGCGGCATTTGCCCAGCGCCTGCCTGATTTAGTATGGCAACCCAGCGAAGTGGATCCCGAGCGCCGTATTAGCATCGACGCCTATACCAAGGGTTTGGCGAATGTGAACTTAGCCGTTGATCTGGACGCAACAGCGAAGGATTGGCACAAATCTTTTGGCGGTCAAGATCTTATTGTCTTGGTTAACCTTCTCCATTTAATCAGCTGGTGGGAAGTGAAAACGCTCGTATTTGAGGCAGCACAAGCTTTGAACATTGATGGGCAGTTTGTTGTCTACGGCCCTTTCATGCGTGAGGGCCGCCTAACAAGTAACGGGGACATACAGTTTCACGAAGCACTTGTTCAGCAAGATCCAGAAATAGGTTACAAAAACGACATGGACATGCTGGCCCTATTCCAAAGATGCCGCTTGGAAGTGACTGAAACCAAAGAAATGCCTGCAAATAATCTGGCGTTTGTCACGAAAAAAGCCCGCCAAGGCGAGCTTTGATCGATTGGTAACGCAGTCAGTATTTTATCGCCCACTTAGCCATCTTTGCGGATAACTTCGTTCTTTGGGTCATAGGGGCTGTCGCAGGTAACAATCGCGTCCCATAGCTTGTCCTGCATTTTGACCTTTAGCTTTGTTCCTTCGACCGCGAGTTCGGGCGACACATAGCCCATCCCGATTGATTTTTCGAAGGCCACCGAATAACCGCCTGATGTAAGGCGGCCAACGCGCTCGCCTTCTGGGGTATAAAGCGCCTCGCGGCCCCACGGGTCTGCATCGTCTGGGCCGTCGATCAGCAGCGTGCAACATTTTACGCGTACGCCTGTTTCTTCCAATTTGACCTTACCGTGAAAGTCTTTGGACAGGTCAACAAAGCGTGGCAGATCAGCCTCCAAAGGCGTCGCGTCCCTGCCTAATTCGGTACCGAAAGCGCGATAGGATTTTTCCTGGCGCAACCAGTTTTGCGCGCGGGCACCGACAAGTTTCATTCCATGCTTCTCACCAGCTTGCTCCAGCAGATCAAACAGGTAGTTCTGCATCTCGATCGGGTGGTGCAGTTCCCAGCCCAATTCGCCTGTATAGGCCACGCGGATCGCGTTGACCGGACACATGCCCAGTTCGATCTGACGCGCCGACAGCCACGGGAAGCGCTTGTTGGACAACGCAGTTTCCGGATCGGCGTCTTTGATAACTTCTTTCAAAACGTCGCGTGACTTGGGTCCGGCGATTGCAAAGACACCCCATTGGCTTGTCACATCCTGGATTTCGATGTAGCCGAATTCGTCCATCTTGTCTTCGGCCGCCTTGCGTAAAAAGTCTGCATCGTACTCGGTCCATGCACCAGCGGAGACAATGTAGTAGTTGTTCTCGCCGTTACGGACGATCGTGTATTCGGTACGCGTGGTGCCATGTGCTGTCAGCGCGTAGGTCAAGTTTATGCGACCGACCTTGGGCAACTTGTTGCAGGTGAACCAGTCCAGGAATTGGGTCGCTCCGGGGCCTTTCACGACATGCTTCGTGAAAGCAGTCGCGTCGATCAGCCCAACGCCATTACGTATCGCTTTGGCTTCTTCAACTGCGTACTGCCACCAACCACCGCGGCGAAAGGAACGGCTTTCTTCGTCGAAATTTGACGGTGCGTTTAGTGGGCCAAAGTAGTTGGGGCGTTCCCATCCGTTGACCCAGCCGAACTGTGCACCGCGCGCTTTCTGTCGGTCATAGGCAGGTGCCGTCCGCAGTGGGCGGCAAGCCGGGCGTTCTTCGTCAGGGTGGTGCAAGATGTAGACGTGGTCGTAGCATTCTTCGTTCTTGCGGGCTGCGAATTCGGTAGTCATCCAATTGCTGGAATAACGCTTGGGATCCAACGAGGCCATGTCGATCTCGGCCTCACCGTCGACCATCATCTGCGCCAGATAGTAACCGGTGCCGCCCGCAGCAGTAATGCCAAAGCTGAATCCTTCAGCCAACCACATGTTTCGCAGACCCGGCGCAGGACCAACCAGTGGGTTGCCGTCCGGGGTGTAGCAAATTGGACCGTTGAAATCGTCTTTCAGACCGCTTTCTTCGCAAGATGGAATACGATGGATCATGGCCATGTACTGGCTTTCGATCCTCTCCAGATCAAGCGGGAACAGGTCAGCGCGGAAGCTGTCCGGCACGCCATATTCAAAGCAAGCGGGCGCATTCTTTTCGTAAACACCCAAAATCCATCCACCGCGTTCTTCGCGCACATAGGATTGAGCATCTGCGTCGCGAACAACAGGATGCTCTGCCCCACCACTGGCACGGTAATCCACCAAAGCAGGGTCTTTGTCCATTACGATGAACTGGTGTTCAACAGGGATTGCCGGGATTTTGATACCCAGCATCCTTGCAGTACGTTGGGCATGGTTACCCGACGCAGTTACGACATGTTCGGCAGTTATTACCACTTGCTCGTCACCGGGTACAAGATTTCCGCCTTGTTCGATCATCTTAGTGCAAGTGACTTCCCAATGGGCGCCGGTCCAGTGGAAAGCATCTGCCTGCATCTTTCGCACAATCTCGACACCACGCTGGCGTGCGCCCTTGGCCATGGCCTGCGTAACATCGGCCGGGTTAATGTACCCATCCGTGTTGTGATACAAAGCGCCCTTGAGATCCTCGGTACGGATTAACGGCCAACGCGCCTTGATTTCGTCGGGGGTCAGCCATTCATAAGGAACACCGCAGGTCTCAGCAGTCGAGGCATAGAGCATGTATTCGTCCATGCGCTCATCCGTCTGGGCCATACGAAGATTTCCCACAACGGCAAAGCCAGCATTCAGGCCGGTTTCTTCTTCGAGCGTTTTGTAAAAATCGACTGAATACTTGTGAATATGAGTTGTCGCGTATGACATGTTAAAAAGCGGCAACAGACCGGCGGCGTGCCAGGTAGAGCCCGAGGTCAACTCGTCACGCTCAATCAGCATAACGTCATCCCAACCGGCCTTGGCCAGATGATAGGCGATCGAGGTTCCGATGGCGCCACCGCCAACGACCAGTGCTTTGACTTGGGTTTTCATTAGCCCGCTCTCCGGATTAAATCTGTTTGGCAAGGTTTATGCCGAACAGAACGCCGAACCGCCAAGTCCATCCGACGCTATTGCGCACAAAACCGACTTTCTGGGAATCGTTCGCATAGCAGTGCCAACGCTCAGCTTGTTCCGGCGACCTCAAATGATCTTACCGGGATTCATAATGTTGTCTGGGTCCAACGCGGTTTTGATCGCTGACATGAAGTCTATTGCCGGGCCAAGTTCTTTGACAAGATAGGGTTTCTTTCCCTGCCCTATCCCATGCTCTCCGGTACAAGTACCGTCCATCGATATTGCGAGATCATTTAACCACCCGACAAACTCTTCGGCTTTTGTAACTTCGTTGTCGTTTTCCATGTCGAGCAAAACCAGCGTATGGAAGTTTCCATCGCCAACATGTCCTACTATTGGCGCCATCAAGCCAAGCTGCGCTGCCTTGCGCTGAGTTTCAGTCACGCATTCAGCCAGACGAGATATCGGCACGCAGACATCCGTAGATATCCCCCTTGCGCCAGGCCGTAACTGCAGGCTTGCCCAATACATATCATGTCGGGCTTGCCAGAGCTTGTTGCGTTCTTCGGTAGTCGATGTTGCTGCAAAATCGGTTCCACCGAATTCTTCGGCTATTTGGCCAAAGGTTTCGGCTTGCTCTGCTGCTCCGCTGTCAGATCCGTGGAATTCCAGCAGAAGCAGTGGCGTTTCAGGCAAGGTCAACCCGGAATAGGCATTTGCCGCGCGTACTGACATGTCATCAAGAAGCTCGATCCGCGCAACCGGGATTCCATATTGAATAGTCATTATCACCGCCTGACAGGCCGCATCAACCGATGGAAAGGAACACCTGGCTGAAGTTATGGCCTCAGGAATACCCTGCAATCGAAGTGTGAGTTCGGTGATAATGCCCAGCGTACCCTCGGCTCCAATCAAGAGACGAGTCAGATCATATCCCGCCGACGACTTTTTCGCGCGTTGGCCCGTCCGAATGATCTGTCCGTTTGGCATAACTGCTTCAATGCTAAGGACATTATCCTTCATCGTGCCATAGCGTACCGCGTTGGTACCTGACGCCCGGGTCGCAGCCATTCCGCCCAACGACGCATTGGCGCCCGGATCAATTGGAAAGAACAATCCCTGGTCCCGCAACTGCATATTCAAGTCTTCTCGGGTGACGCCCGGCTGCACAACACAGTCGAGATCACCTGCATTAACCGACAAAACCTTGTCCATCTGGCCCAAGTCTACCGATATTCCACCTGCCGGAGCATTCACGTGACCTTCCAGCGAAGTTCCCGTTCCAAACGCGATAACCGGTACCTTATGCGCAGCGCAAGTTTTGACAATTTCCGAAACTTCCTCTGTCGAATGCGGGTAAACCACAGCATCCGGGCTTTGGTTGTCGATCCAGGTTGTGGTGTGACCGTGCTGTTCGCGGATTGCTGCGCCGGTTTGAAGCCGATCTGCGAAACGCTGTTTAAGTATGCCAATGACAGTTTCTATACCGGTTTCGTTGCGCGGAAGCGCTCGGGCGTGCACCATCCTGTTCCTCCCCAGATTACAAGTCGGCGTTACAGCATTGCGGGAACGACCTGATCCGGCGGGCGGTGGCCATCCTCGAAAGTCTTGATATTGATGATCACCTTTTCGCCCATCTCGATCCGGCCTTCCAGCGTAGCCGATCCCATGTGAGGCAAAAGAACCACGTTTGGCAGCTGTCGGAGTCGCGGGTTCACATCGGTGCCATGTTCATAGACATCCAAGCCAGCACCAGCGATCTCATTTGCGCGTATCATGCGGGTAAGAGCGTTTTCGTCGATAACCTCCCCGCGTGAAGTGTTCACGATCACCGCTGAAGGCTTCATCAGCTTCAGGCGCCTTGCGTTCATCAAATGGAATGTTGACGGAGTTGAAGGACAATGGATCGAAATAACATCCATCCGCGCCACCATTTGATCAAGGCTATCCCAATACGTTGCCTCCAGCGCTTCTTCGATTTCAGCCCGAAGCCTTCGACGGTTGTGATAATGCACCTGCATACCAAACGCGCTGGCCCGTTTTGCGACGGCCTGACCGATTCTGCCCATCCCCAGAATTCCCAAGCGGCGACCGCCAACCCGACCGCCCAACAAAGCAGTTGGCGCCCAGCCTGCCCAATCACCCTTTTGCATTACGCTCTGTCCCTCGGGGATCCGACGGGTGACGGCGAGGATCAAAGCCATGGTCATATCCGCGGTGTCGTCGGTCAAAACACCCGGCGTGTTGGACACAAGAATGCCCCGCTGACGGGCAGTCGATACGTCGATATTATCAACACCCGCGCCGTAATTGGCGATCAGGCGCAACTTTTCTCCAGCCTGCCCCAGAATACCTGCGTCGATCGTGTCAGTAATTGTCGGAACAAGCACATCTGCTTCTTTGACAGCAGCAATAAGTTCTTCACGCGTCATTGGCGCATCAGTGTCCCGCAACTGAACATCGAACAGCTCACTTAATCTTGTTTCAACTGCCTCAGGCAACCGTCGCGTTACAACAACACTCAGACGTTCTCTTGGCACCTCGGATCTCCTACCGCTTTGCAATCAGTTGCGCGCCATGGCATCGTGGCGCAGGATCACACGGGGCACAAGAACCCCATGTCCTTAGATGCGACCTTTTTTCGAAGCACCACAAACAGGCTTAAGAGCAGGCAGGCAGTGATTGCTAATTTTTCGATTAAACGCCTCGTTCCGGCGGTTATTTGTATATTGATTGTCGCGTTGAGCGTATCTGCCGCCAACGCACAGGACAGGCGCGGCCAAGTAACCAATTTACCACTGCCGCGCTACGTCTCGATGAAAGCAGCCGAGGGCAACGTGCGCCGCGGTCCATCACTGACACATCGAATCGACTGGGTATTCAAACGTCGCGGGATGCCACTGCAGATAACAGCGGAGTATGGCAACTGGCGTAAGGTTCAGGATCGTGACGGCGCTGGGGGCTGGGTGCATTATGCGCTGCTTTCAGGAGTGCGAACCGTATTGATCGAACCGGACTTGCTGCCGATTTACGCCACGCCAGACCCTAATTCACAGGTCAACGCGCATTTCGAGTCAGGAGTGGTGGCAAGGCTAGGCTCTTGCACGATTGATTGGTGCCGCATCTCCGCCGGAGGATATCGGGGCTGGACACTCAAAGCCAACCTTTGGGGTGTGGAACAATCCGAAGTTAGGGAATAGTGGGCATTTCTTAGAAACCGCGTTCCTTTCCAATCCGTATCCCGTGATTTATTCGTTATCATCAAGCCGCAGGTCTTAAGTTTCGACATACGCAATAGTTGCCGTCAGTAAACGCCTACCATACGGCTCGCTCGATCCTTTGCGTGGAAATTTGAAGACTGATACTTTGCCCGTATCTGATGAAAGGTTGAGGGCTTGAAAATATTTCTTCAGCGGTATCGATTTTTACTGAAAACCTCTTGAACCTGATAAACATCAGTCGTAGATAGCCGCTCACCGTTGGGGTGTAGCCAAGTGGTAAGGCAGCGGTTTTTGGTACCGTGTATCGTAGGTTCGAATCCTACCACCCCAGCCAACCACTCCCTAATCTTCAGCCAATGAGAGAGTTCGTCGATATTGTCGCGTGCTTTCAGCATGTTGGCATGGGCAATTTCTGTCAGAGACGCCGGATGCTGAGCAATAAGGGCCGATTTCGGCCGACAGTCTCTGTTTGCCACTTCGGCGGTACGAGTTTGGTAGATTGTGGAGAGGCTGCGCTCAGAGCGTCGCGAACTGTTCGCGTTGCTCAGACCAGGGAGCCGGGATACCTGATTTGATGAGATAATCAGACGTGAGGCCATCCGGCTGTTCACCCGATGCGATGACGTCGAGGATGTCTGGCGCAAGCATCGCCAGATCAACCAAGTCTTGAACGCGACGCTTTGACGTACTTTCTGCCTCTGCAATTTCGGCGAAGGTCTTGCCATTGAGGATCATCTTCATCCATCGCTGCGCTTTCACGATGTTTTGGACCAGAGTGCGATCGACCTCTGTGGGCGCCTCTCCCAGATGCAACTTCAGTTCGACTCCGCGCCGGCGCATACGGAACGGGGCTCCTAATTGCAGTGCCGGTGCATCTAGCCGACCTTTGTCACATTCAATCTGCTCGGCCACTTTACTTTGGCAGAGAACAACAGTGAGCTGGCCCGGCTTGAGATCAACACGCGAGACAAGAGCAAGGCACTGTTTCGTACTCTTGGCTGACTGCACTCTGGTGGAGATGCCAGGGATCTCCGCCGCCGATGCGTCCGGCATGAGGGCTGTAACAGAATCCGGACGGCTCAGGTTTTTTCTGATGACATCAGCGATCAACGCCTCCAATTGTTCCGCAGGCAACCGCCAGGCATCCGGGTGCTTCCGACTGCGGTCTTTTACCAGCCTGTAGGAGATGTAATAGCGCAATCGCTTTCCGTTCTTCCTGCTGTGACTGGGTGTTAGTCGGTCACCGGTTTCATCGAAGAGCTTGCCAGCCAGCAGTGACGTTTTGGCCTTTTGATTTGCGCCGCGAGACTTTGCGGCCCCAGCTTGCAGCATCTGCTGAACCTGATCCCAAACGTCAGGCGCGATGATCGCCGGGTGCTGTCCGTCAAAGACCTGTCCCTTATGGCGGATGCGACCGGCGTAAATGGGATTGCTCAGTATATGATGGATGTGCCCACGATCAAAAAGGATACCTCCGGCCACCCGCCCTGCCCCACGCATGCGTTGCCGCGATCTCAGACCTATAGCGTCAGCGCGTTCTTTAACGACACGGATAAGGCCATGTTCGAGATAGAGGTCATAGAGAGCTTTCACTGTCGGCGTCTCCTCCTCATTGATCTTCAGCGTCCGGCCATCTGCATCATAGCCGAGCGGCACGTTGCCGCCCATCCAAAGCCCCTTGCGCTTGGAGGCTGCAATCTTGTCGCGGATGCGCTCTGCTGTCACTTCGCGTTCAAACTGTGCAAAGCTGAGCAGCACATTCAATGTGAGCCGCCCCATGCTGGTGGCTGTGTTGAAGCTTTGCGTGACCGACACAAACGACGCTTCTGCCTCATCCAACCGTTCCACAAGTTTTGCGAAGTCCGCCAGTGAGCGGGTCAACCGGTCGATCTTGTAGACCACGATTTGATCGACGCGCTTGTCATCCACAGCTTGCATCAACCGCTGCAATGCAGGTCGATCCAAATGTCCGCCGGAGATTCCGCCGTCGTCATAACGGTCGGGCAAAAGCTCCCATCCTTGATGCTTCTGGCTAGCGATGTAGGCTTCGCAGGCCTCTCGTTGTGCATCCAGAGAGTTAAAGTCTTGCTCTAACCCCTCTTCAGAACTCTTGCGGGTATAGATGGCGCAGCGGATCCGGCGCGTCACTGTACCCCAAAGAAGCGCGGGCCTGACCAATGGGCACCGGTAATGTGCTTTGCAATGGCTGACAAGGACCGCCAGGTTTTGCCATCCATCACGTACCCACCCTCAACGACTTCAACCTGATAGGTCCGTCCGTTCCATTCCCGGACCAGATGAGACCCAGGCCTGGCGGTCGTGGGCGACGTTTTCCCAGCCGCAATCTGCTTCAGGCGTCGGGTGGTTTTCGCTGACACACTGCCCAGCGCTTTGTTTTGCATATCCCAGATCAGCACCCGCTTCATGAACTGTGGTGACAGATACTTTGGTGGCGAGCGTCCGAAGGTCTCTCGCCAGCACTGGAGACACGAAGCGCGATCCAAGGCTTCGACCTCTGATATCAGGATCGATACCTCTTCGTTATGCCCCGCTTTCATTGGTTGCCCTGCACTTCGACAATTCGGTAAACCGATCCCTTGTCGGTTTCCAGTCTGTCGACCACACATCCCGCTTTGCGTTGCGCGGATATTGCGGCTCGAGCCGTATGCGGTTGCCAGCCGAAGGTCTTTTGAAGCTGCGCGATTGTGACGCCGGATTTCCGCGTGAGCATTCTATGAAGCTGCCTATGACGGGTCAGCTTTTTGCCAAACTTTGTGGTTCTGGCCGAACTTTGCGCTACCGCATTTGGTGTAGTCATCGTGTTTCTCCACTCTTGGGGCAAAGGTCCATCCCTCGCCCCGTACTGAGTGGAGCCCGGTGATCCCGGGCGAATGCGACACAGACAGTACCGCTCTGAACCGCCAGGAAGTCCAGTCCATTTAGGGAGAAAGCCCGAATTTATTAGATCATTGGGTAATGGCTTCCGTGTCCGCTTGCCGACCACAAGCGGTCATCTGACAGAAAGACTCAGATGACTGCATCGAGCCCATATCGGCTTTTTGTTGCGTATCGCACCAATGTTGGCTTCTTAGTCTCTCTCTTCGGAAAAACACAGATTTGACGATCCCGGCATCGCGAAGCCGACCACGAGGTGACAGAATGCTCGTTAGCCAAGCGTGGCAATGACGTAATGGATTTGCGTGAGTTTTGAGAGAGATCAATTCTGCCAATCCCTAAATGTGCCAAAGTCGTCCCTGATATCAGATCTCCACACTCATTTAGCTTGCGAACACATCGAGATGTGTCCGAGCGATCCAATGAAGGGAGCAAGCTATGGAAACCACACAAGCGGATAAAGAACGTGCGTATCAAAACGCTGACCCACTCATTCGATCTGTGCAGGTTCTTGATTGCGGGCGCGCTGAACAGCATTGGGAGCACCGGAACGGTAGTCCCCTCCCCAAACTCTGGTGGGTGTTCTTTGGACGGCGTTGGGTCGACCTTCCGTTACAGGCTTTTCTGATTACCCATCGTGATGGGCTGGTCCTTTTCGACACGGGCATCGACCCTGCTGTCCAACTTGACCAGGGCTACATCAAACAGGCTATAGGGCGCTTCTTGCTGCCGCGCATCTTTCGGCTGCACCTTACTGCGGAGGACCGGATCGATCGCGTCCTCCATAAATCCGACGTCGCGCCCGAGGAGATTAAGACCGCGGTCATCTCGCATCTGCATTTTGACCACGTCGGCGGAATTCGTCACATCCCGCAGGCTGACTTGCTGGTGAGCGCGGAGGAATGGTCGATCCTGTCGGAGCCACACCCAGAGCAGGATTGGATCCTGCGCGAGCATATCGAAATCCCGTCCGCAAAGTGGCAGCAGATTTCGTTTGTGCCCACGGACGACCCGCTCTTTGAGGGCTTCGAAGGCATCCATGACGTTGCCGGTGACGGCTCCATGATTTTGATCCCGACGCCCGGTCATACAAGGGGCTCGATGTCGATGTTGATCCGGCAGGAGGGTTGGGATCCGATCCTGCTTGTTGCTGACCTCACCTACGACGCGGCCTTGATGGCGAAGAACGTGGTCCCTGGTGTTGGCGACGGCCCAACGCTGCTTGCGTCCTTTGCCAAGGTTCGGAAGCTGCAAGAGCGCCTGCCCAATCTTGCGATCGTTCCCTCGCATGATTTTGGCGCGTCAAAGTTCATTGACCACGCGACAGGTTCCGCACGCGAACCGGACGGTTCAGTGTCATGACTGCAGATCACCCAGCATTGGCTGTTTTACAGCAGCTTGATACTACCAACATGGCGGCCTCTGCGCATCTCTTCGCCGAGGTTGCCCTCTGGCACTACTCCAACCCCAATCTCCCGGACTTGAACGGCGACTACGTGGGACCGGCAGGCATAAGCACCTTTTTTGCCAAGTTCGCAGAGAAATCCCAAGGGACTTGCCAGTTAGAGCCCGTTTCGGCCACGCCCGTGGGGCCTGAACTGGTCGTCGTCCAGTCTCGCAACACGCTGACCCTCGAAGCTCAGATCATCACAGTGGACGTCGTTGTTGTCTGGCGCGTTGTCGCAGGGCGCATTCAAGAGGTCTGGGACATCGTTCCGGGTCAACCAACGGAGGTACGACATGTCGGAGATTGAGAACACTGTTTGGGACGCCATCGTCATAGGCTCGGGAATGGGGGGCATGGCAGCAGCCGCGGCCCTAAGCCAGGTCGGTCACAAGGTCTTGATGCTGGAGAAGCACTGGACGCTCGGCGGGCTCACACATAGCTTTTCCCGAAATGGATTCACATGGGATGTGGGCGTTCATTACCTGAGTGAAATGTCACCCGGTGATCGTGCCCGGGCTCTTCTTGACTGGCTGTCCGACACCCCCATCGAATTTGCCCCATTGGGGTCGATCTACGATACAATGCACATCGGGTCGGCCGAACCTTTGTCCCTCTCGCGTCCCTATGAAGCCCAGGAAATGGATCTCAAGGACCGTTACCCCGACGCAACCGATGCCATTGAGGCGTGGACCCACGCCATGAGAGCCGGCCACGATGCGATGTACAAGATTTTTCCGACCCGTGCGATGCCGGGGCTCGCAGGAGATATGCTCGATTGGTGGAACAGGGCGACAATCTCGAAGTGGATTGCTCGTACGACGCAAGAGGTCATCGATGACCTGACCGACAACAAGGAGCTAGCGGCCGTCATGTCAGCCCAATGGGGAGACCACGGCGGACGCCCCAGCAAAGCGAGCTTTGCCATGCATGCCCTGATTGCAGGTGCATACCTGCCCAGCGGGGCATGGTATCCCGTGGGTGGGGCCAAGGCTTACGCCGAACACATTCTTCCAACCATCACCAAGCGCGGCGGCGAAGCACGCGGAGGTGTCACCGTCACAGAGTTGCTTTTTGACGGCGACACTGTGGTCGGGGTGCGGACAGATGACGGCACGGAGTTTCGCGCAAAGGTCGTAATTTCGGATATCGGCGCGCGTGAGACCATCGACAGCCTCTTGCCCGAGAACTGCGGCCATGAAGACTGGATCGAAGAAATTCGCGCGTTGCCTTCCAGCATTGCTCATTTCAATCTCTTCTTTGGCTTCGAAGGAGACATAGAGGCTGCCGGTGCCACGCGGGCAAACCACTGGTTTTACCCAACAGGGGAAACCGATGTTGTCTGGACGGATGCGCCTGACGGGCCGCCGCCCCACATGGCTGTGTCCTTTGGCTCGCTCAAGAACACCGCGCATGATCCGGGACCACGCCAGACGCACGTGGGCCAAGCCATCTTCTGGGCGGATTGGTCCACTGTTGAGGAATGGGCAGACCGTCCAGCCGGTGCGCGAGGCGATGATTATGAAGCCTTCAAGAAGCGCGCTGAAGACACTTTGGTGGCGCATTTCAAAGCCCAGTTTCCCGATTTGGCTAAAATGATCGTTTACCAAGAACTAGCAACGCCGCTGTCGACCGTCAGCTTCACTGGGCACCGCAAAGGGTCGTTTTACGGTCTGGACGTGACGCCCGAGCGGGTCATGTGCGATGGGTTGCGGGCGAAAACGCCTATCCAAGGTCTTTTTCTGGCAGGACAGGATGTCGCAAGTCCCGGTATCCCAGGGGCACTCTGGGGTGGGTTGCTCGCCGCCGCCAGCGTTGACCCAAGGGTCTTCAAACACTTCCAGAAATGAGAATGGAAAGGCACAAGGATGTCTGACTACACAACCAAGAGTGTTCCTGAACAGCACTACCTCTAGGTGAAATGCGTTTGTTCCTTGGCCACAAAACAGCCGTTCGAGTTCGGCGCTTGAAGGATTGCTCGGTTCGCACAACGGCCATTGATGCGCTGCGTAGCGAACGACCGCTCCGAGCCCAATTTACTTGTCTTTTGCGTCGCGGCGAATGTCGGCTTTGACGAAGGGAAGAACCCCGCGTAGTTGGAAGAGGAAAGCCAAGAACACACTTTCTCAGAGATTTACTGGCGACTGCCGGTTTATCTCATGAAGGTGACCTAGAGTTTCGCAAAGGCACAACTTCGTGGAATTTGCCGCTTGCGGTGAATTCGGGAGATCCTTTACTTGCTCGAACTGTGACGTCATCTAGGCCGTTGTCGCGGAATACTTTCTTCACCGACCCGATGACTTCCTCAAGAACAAGCCCCTCCGCCGCACCCGTTGCCAGTTGCACGCGCAGCTCGAAATCGAATTCGCCAGTCTGGATCAACTGGATGCGCTGAGCTTGGTCGTGCTCAAAATCGAAAATCAGTGGCGACAGGGTCACCTCGCCTACGCGAACCAACGTCGCTTGGCGTCCCTCGACCTGCAAGCTACGAAACGGCGATCCACAGGGGCAAGCATCCTGGTCAAACCGAATACAGTCACCCAAATCATAGCGGATGAAGGGCTGAACGTCGTTAGCGAGCACGGTCAGCAGAGCGGTCGCAGACAACGTTCCGTCGGGAACGGGTTGCATTGCTTCGTCGACCGCTTCGAGGATAACCCAATCTTCATTCACGTGTTTCCTCCCGTGGCTACACTCGAACGAAAGCGCCAAGCACTCGGTGCACCCATAGGGATCGGCAATGCCGTATTTCAGCGACGGAAAGGCTCGCCCGACTCGTTCGCGGAGATCGTCGGTGAGTGTCTCGCCTCCTGTGGTAATGAACGCCGGTTCGATCCGCAGCCGCCTGGCCACTTTTTCCTGGACTAGAATGGCCAGCATGCTGGGGTACGTCACGATCCAAGCGATGTTCCCAATCGCATTCAGTCTTTTGACAAGCTGACCAATTGGCTGTTCAGCCTCGACAAAGGTGACACCAAAGCCCTTGGCAAGCCGGGGGTTCAAACGTTGCACTAGTTTGTTGAAACCGTTTCCGGCAAAATGGCCGTTCCCTCCTGTAATCGTCACCCTGTCGCCAAGTTTTCGGACGTCTCGCACGAGCTTCCGATGATATCGTTCGAAGCGTGCGAGCATGATGCCATAGGCATATTCCACGAATGATTCAGACAAGACGATGACGGCAGGTTCGCCCGAAGTCCCGGAGCTCTGAAAAACGGCGACATCGTCGATAGGCACACCAACCTTGCGCAGGTCCCGCAGATGTTCGCGGGCCTTGTCAAGTGGAAGAGAGCGGATTGTCAGCCAGTCGTCGAACTCCGCCATGAGTTCGGGCTTATGGGTCACCGGTAAGTCGTGAAGTTCGATCTCGGCAGTTGGTGGCAGCTCTGCGTATAGTCGGCGAAACAGAGGTGAGTCACCACGCGCCTTATCCACGAGGCGCCGCAGGTTGCGGAGTTGCTTGGCTTCTATTCGCGTACGTCCGCCCCAACCTGTCCAGAGTCCACCAATCAAATACCCTAATGCTTTATGAAGACTAAGATGCATGTTTTCTGGCATTTCTCGTTTTGTATCCCGCGTCGGAAAAGTCGTTAATTTTTAACTATAGCAAAGAGCTGGGCTGCATTGACCAATGTCAAATCTGACAGCCGCGCAGGATCAAAGTCACCTGAGATACCGCGAAAGCGGACATGAGGTCACCAACACCAAACGGCAGCTCCGTCCGCAATTCTGCCGTTCAGAAGATTTCAACGAATGTCTGGTGCTGGTAAATGCAGACCTTCAGGCGAAATTTCTCGGAATGACCACCAACAATGACCGCTATCCGTTCCTAAGCTGTCATCTGTCTGAAAGACTCAGATGACCGCGTTGAGTCCAATGCGGGCATGGTTGTTGTTTGAGTAAAAATTCCAACTAAAATGAGCGCACTGTATCTTTTTCTCGATCAGGGGGAGCCGATGACAACAACGCACACAGGTTATTTGCTGATTGCAGATGTCACCGGCTACACAC